>DASPUW010000260.1:0-2808 GCA_035622675.1 Burkholderiales bacterium
CCGCGTCACTACGCCTACATCAAGATCGCGGAAGGCTGCAATCATCGCTGCACCTTCTGCATCATTCCGTCGATGCGCGGCAATCTCGTGAGCCGCCCGATCGGCGACGTGATGCAGGAGGCTGATAATCTGGTCAAGGCCGGCGTCAAGGAGCTGCTGGTCATATCACAGGACACCAGCGCTTACGGCGTGGACATCAAGTATCGCACCGGCTTCTGGGGCGGCCGCCCGCTCAAGACGCGCATGACCGATCTCGCGCGTGCGCTGGCCGAGCTGGGCGTGTGGGTGCGCCTGCATTACGTGTATCCGTATCCGCACGTCGACGAAGTTGTGCCGCTGATGGCGGAAGGGCGGCTGCTGCCTTACCTCGACGTGCCGTTTCAGCACGCCAGCGCCCGCATTCTCAAGCTCATGCGGCGCCCGGCGGACGCCGAAGACAATCTCGCGCGCATCCGCGCCTGGCGAAAGATCTGCCCCGAGCTCACGATCCGCAGCACTTTCATCGTCGGTTTTCCGGGCGAGACCGACGAGGAGTTCGAAGAGCTGCTCGCGTTCTTGCGCGAAGCGCAGCTCGACCGCGTCGGGTGCTTTGCCTATTCTCCGGTGGAAGGCGCGGCTGCGAACGCTCTGCCCGATCCAGTGCCCGACGATGTGAAGGAAGAGCGTCGCGCGCGCTTCATGGCGGTGCAGGCCGAGATCAGCACCGAGCGTCTGCGCGCGAAGGTGGGACGAACCATGACCGTGCTGCTCGACAGCGTCGGGAAAGACGGTGCGGTAGCGCGCAGCGCGGCTGATGCGCCGGAGATCGACGGGCTGGTGTATGTCGAAAACAGCGAGCGGCTCACGGCGGGAGAGTTTGCACAGGTCCGGATCACGCGGTCGGACGAGCACGATTTGTTTGCTGTGGCAGTGTAGAGCGCCCCACCCCAGGCCTCCCCCGACCCTCACCCTCCGCCCTCTTCCGGAGGGAGAGGGAACTTAGATTCGGTGTTCCGAGGAGGGAGAAGGGAGCACCCTCACCCTCCGCCCTCTCGCGGCCCTCATCCCCACCCTTTTCCCGAGGAGGGAGAAGAGAGCACCCTCACCCTCCGGCCTCTCCCGGAGGGAGAGGGGACATGGTTGCGACGATGTCGCTGCGCTCGGAGGACCACCACGCGGCGGCCATGTAGCGGGTGCCATACGCAACTCCGATCGAGCCGTCGCGGCCGACCGCGATGAAGGCCGCTTCGGCGCCAACCGTTTCTCTCATTTCGCCAAGCACGCGCTTGACGGCATCCTCGACCGCAAGACCCGCCGCAGCAAGATCGCAGATCCTCTTCGTGCCCAGCACGCGCATCACTAGCTCGCCTCTGCCGGTAGCGGACGCCGCCGCGTCTCGCGTGGCGTAGGTGCCAGCGCCTGGCAGCGGCGTATCACCCACGCGCCCGGGAAGCTTGAGCGATGTACCTCCCGTCGACGTGGCAGCAGCCAGCTTGCCGTCGCGATCGAGCGCAACGGCCCCGACGGTCCCAAGCCGCGGTTCGGCGCGCGCGCGTTCCCATGCCCCCCGCGCCTCCGCCGTCACCGGATCGTAGTCGGCAAAGCCGCCCGCCCGCGCAAATTGAATAGCGCCTTCGCCCGCGAGCAGAGCGTGACCGCTGCGCTCCATGACCTGTCGTGCCACCAGCACAGGATTCCGCACGCGCCGTATCGCGGCCACGCCGCCGAATGCGAGGTCGTGCCCTGTCATGACGGCCGCGTCCATCTCGGCTTCGCCGCTCCGATTGAGCACCGACCCCGTCCCCGCATTGAACACGGGATCGTCCTCGAGCGCAGTCACAGCGGCAGTCACCGCATCGAGCGCAGCCGCGCCCTGCGCGAGCAACAGCCCGGCCCGTTTGGCCGCCGCGCGGACGCCCGCGCGCGCGCCAGCGTGCTGCGCCTCCTCCCAGTTTCCTGCGCCGCCGTGAACCGCAATCGCCCACATTAGCGCCGTCTCCGCGCCGCGTTAAGCGAGGCGCAATGCCCAGGTCTTATAATCCGCGCCACCACGATCAAAATTCGCCATGATTCCCCGTCGATTCCGCACCGGCAACCGGCGCGATCTGCTGATCGCCCTGACACCCATCTTCGCCATCCTCGTCGCAGCCATTGCGATTGGCGTGTACTTCATCAAGCCTGCTCCGCCGGCCAAGCTCATCATGGCGTCTGGCCAGCGCGAAGGGCGCTACGGCTACTACGCCAAGCAGTACAAAGAGTTTTTCAAGCGCAACGGCGTGACGCTCGAAATACACCCGTCGACCGGCGCAGTGCAGAACGTGGCGCTGCTCATGGACGAAAACTCGGGGGTGGATGTGGCCTTTGTCCAGGGCGGCACCGGGTTCAGTGCCAATGCCCCCGATCTCGTGTCGCTCGGCAGCCTCTATTATGAGCCGCTGTGGGTGTTTTACCGCGGCGCACCGATCACGGATCTCGATGGTCTGCGCGGCAAAAAGATCGCAATCGGAGCGGAGGAAACCGGCACGCGCGCCCTGTCACTGCAGCTGCTGGCCATGAACGGAACGGTTCTTCCGCCGACGCAGCTGTTGCCGCTCGGCGGGAAAGACGCCGAAGAGCAGCTTACGTCGGGCAAGATCGACGCGCTCATGGTGGTCGCGCCCGCGGACTCCGGCTCGATAACACGTCTCACGGCGGCACCCGGCATTCGCCTGCTCAGCTTCGAGCGCGCCGAGGCCTACACGCGGCTGTTCCCTTACCTCAACAAGCTGATTCTGCCGCGCGGCGTGTTCGATCTCGCGACAAACGTGCCGGCCAAAGACGTCATCCTGA
>DASPUW010000261.1:0-4702 GCA_035622675.1 Burkholderiales bacterium
CGCGAGCGTGATGCTGTGCGCTAGCGTGAACGCGGTGATGATCTTGAGCAGCGACCACAGGTTGCCCCCGCGCAGCGCCAGCGCCAGCAGAAACAGCAGGTGATCGTAGCCGGTGAGGATGTGCTCGATCCCGAGCAGGAAGAAGCTTGCTGCGCCGCGGCTTGATTCGCGCTCCGTTTCGATGACGACATGCGTCTCGCGGCTGTCGGCCTGAAAGGCGAATTGCTGCATGCCGCCCTGCCACTCGATCTTGGCCAACGCGTGGTAGTCGCTGCCCAGGGCGTCGAACATGTCGTCGCGAATGCCCAACTCGGTGATCGGTTGCGCACAGGCGAAGTCCACGACCAGCGCCAGCGTCGTGCCGTCCGGTGGCGCTGTGGCGAATCCCGGTCCCGCTTCGCACGGCTGACCGCGGTTTGCAAACTTGACCTCCCGGCCGATCAGCTCCAGCAAAGGCTTTACGTCGGGTGACAGGCCGCGCTGCGCAAGCTGCATCTGCTCCGCCAGATTGGCGGGTACCGCGCGGCTCGGCAACTGCAGCGAATAACGCAGACCCTGCCCGCTGACGGTAATCGTGGCGAGGCCCGTCGTCCCGCCGGAGTGTGCGCCCGCCCGGAAGGCAAAGACCAGTAAGAGCATGAAACCTCCGACCACGGAGAGATCGCGAAGTCGCATGCTCACTGCAGCAGCGTCGCCTTTGCGACGGCCTCCCATTCCTCGCCGACGAAGCGCGACAGCAGGAACAACTCCGGGCGGCCGTCGACCGAGACGTACTGGAGGTAGCCGTCGGGGTTGCGCCCGCCGAAGTGACTCGCCAGGACCGGACGCTCGCCCTCGAACAGGGCGATGGAGAGTTGCGGCCGATCGAGCCCGAACTCATGCGGACTGATGCCCTGAGTCTCTGCCGGCTCCATCACCCGCACTGGCCCCGATGTGTTCATGAACTGTACTGCGAGCGACAGGCGCTTGGCCAACGCCTGGTCGAGCGGCGCGCCGCCGTCGCGCGCCCAGCCACCATCGGGTGTGCGGAGGAAGACGGCGCCATGCTCCCCGGCGTGCAGCGCCACGGCGCTGATCCGCTCGGGCGCCAGCTGCATCACACCCTTCGCTTCGAACTTCACGAAGTGGCGTTGCCTGGGCAGCGCGCCGGCCATGACCATCACAGTGAGGAATGCGAGCGCGAGCACTGCCGCCGCAGTGGTCCCCAGGGTTCGGGCCGTCATCGCCGGCGCCACCAGACCATGCCCCCGATTGCGATCACCACGAGAGGAAGACCGACCTCCACCGCAAGGAAAGTTGTCTTGGTCTGCGTGCTTGACAGCAGAACCATCGGCGGAACCGGGATGCGGCTCGCTACCGTGGTCAGGTGCTCTTCCCGCACCAGCCACCGCACCATCGACAACGCGAGATCGCCGTTCGCGAGATAAGGGAGAAAGGAGTTGCTGGCGAAGTCGCCGTCGCCTACGATAACGGCCCTGAACGCAGGCCCCTGCTCCGATGCTCCCGGAAGACGCCCCTCGACGGCGACCGCAAGCACGCGCGGGCCGGTCTCCGCGTCGCGAGAGTGCTCGGCCGGACTGCCTCCCTCCACCTCGCGAACCCCAACCGGCTGCACCGCCCGGGTGTAGCTGTCGCGGCTGCTCGAGAACAACTTAACGAGCTTGACCCCGGGTGTGGCCGGCTCCATCGCGAGCGGGCGTATCCCCGGGAAAATAGTCATCGAGACGCTGCGCGTCATCGGGTTGGGGTCGTAAGCAGTCACCGCCACCATTTCCGCATCCGTGGAGTAGTGGCTGAGCGGGTCGACCACCGCCTCCTGCGGCAGGCGCACTCCGAGCTTTGCGACGAGCGCGGCGAGACGCGGCTCGAGCACGAAGCCCAAGTCGAACATCGCGAGCAGCGCTCCGCCGCGCTGCAGGTAGGCCTCCAGCGCGGTACTTTCCGCCGGCAGAAACGTGGTGCGGGGATTGGCGACGATCAACACCTGGCAGCTGTCGGGCACGCCGGCCGATGTAGCCAGGATGACCTTCTGAGTGTCGTAGCCCTGGGCCTCCAACGCGCGCCGCAGCCTGCCGATCCCGTGGCTGGTCGTCTGAATCAGCTTGGAGGATGCGTCGTCGTGACTGTGGCCTGCGATGCCTTCGAGGTGCGTATGGAACTCGAAGTTGTCCATGGGAAATTCGTTATGGCCCTCGAGGAAGCACGCGGTGACCGACTTTTCGCGCAGGACGCGCTGGATGCCGATCGCGATCTCGCTTTCGTCGGTGCTCCGAACCAGCACCTTGCGCCCGTCGGCTTCGAGGATGGCGGCGTTGGAGGTCCGGACGCCGTAGGCCTGGGCAATCGAAGGCTGCCGGTCGGGGTCGATGTTGCGCACCTCGAGCAGGGCGTTGCGCCGGCCCATGACGTCGAGCACTTCTTTCGTGCGCCGGCCATTGGGGTCCTGTCCGCTGTAGAAGTAGGTCACCCGCACCGGCTGCTGCAGTTCGTCCACCACGGCCATGGCCTGACTGGACGGGGTGAAAACCCTTTCTCGGGTAAGGTCGACGTGGACGTCATGCAAGATCAACGCAACGTTTGCCAGCACCGCGACCGCAACGCCCGCGATGACCAGCCCTGCGTTGTACAGCAGCGCTTGGCCGCGCGTAAGGCGCGTCTGCAGCGGCAGGCGCAGCCCCGCCAGGAACAAGACGGCGACCGCCACGGTCCAGCCCCCGAGCCAGGCGATCGCGCTCATGACGGTCCCGTACCTTTCATCATCGCCTCGCCAGAGCTCGCATGGAGAGGAACAGGGCCAGGAGCGTGGCGCTCACGAAGAAGCCGAGGTCGGAGGTGTACATCGCGCCGGTTGCGAAAGGTGTGAAGCGCGCCAGCAGCGACAGGCTGATCAGGATGCGCTCCAGCATGTCCGGCAGCACCGACGCCAGCGTGTCGATCATCCACAGCAGGAAAGACACACCGATGGTGATCACGGCCGCCACGATCTGGTTCGAGGTCAACGCGGAAATGAGCAAACCGAGCGACACCAGCGTGCTCGCGAGCAAAGCGAGGCCCAGGTATCCGCTGTAGATGGGGCCCCAATCGGGAGTCCCGAAGATCGCGAGGACGATCGCATAGCATCCGGTCAAGGCAATCATTGCGAACACTACCGACATGCTGGCGAGATACTTGGCGAGCACGACCTGGCTCTCCCGGACCGGCGCTGTGAGGAGCAGCTCCAAGGTGCCCGCCTTGCGCTCTTCGGCAAAGGCCCGCATCGTGATCACCGGGACGATCAGGAACAGCAGGCCGGCCGACTGAAAGAAGATGTGAACCAGGGTGGCGTATTTGGTCAGGAACAGGGTCATCGTGAAGGAATAGCCCATCAGCACCAGGAATACCGCAATCACGATGTACGCAATGGGCGAATAGAACAGGGCGCAAATTTCCTTGTCGAGCAACGCAGCGAACGTCTTCATTGCGGCGTCCCCTCGGTCAAACGCAGGAAGAGCTCCTCGAGACCGCTGCTATAGCTCGCAACTTCTTCGACGGGCAAACCGGCCTGGACCAGTGCGCGCACCGCGTCAGCCTGGCGCTGCTCGTATTCGAGGACGTAGTTGCCCCGCGCAGGGAGCGCTTCCACGAGGCTCACACCTGCGACACCTCGCAACCTGGATCGCACCGTTGCCTCATCGTTCACGGTGAGGCGCACGCGCAACCGGCGGTTCGTCTGATCAGTCAGCCTGTGAACGGTGAGCAGCTTGCCGTCGAGCAGAATGGCTGCGCGGTGCGCGACGCGCTCGATTTCGGCGAGGATATGCGAGGTGACGAGGACGGACAGCTCGCGAGCGAGCGAGCGGATCAACTCACGCAGCTCGATGATCTGGCGTGGGTCGAGGCCGTTGGTCGGCTCGTCCAGCACGAGCAGCTTCGGCTTTCCGAGCAGAGCCTGGGCGATGGCGACCCGCTGGCGATAGCCCCGGGAGAGCTTGCCGATCAGAAGCGACCGGACCGCTCCAAGCGATAAGCGCTCGACCACCTGGTCGACTGCCTTGACGAGGCTTGTTCCATAGAGCCCGCGCGTGCGGCCCATGAAGCCGAGAAACTCCGTCACGCGCATGTGGGTGTAGAGGGGCACGTCCTCCGGCACGTAGCCCAGCTGGCGGCGAGCATCGAGTCCGTGCGAAAGCACGTCGAAGCCCGCGACTGTGGCGGTGCCGGACGTCGGTCGCAGATATCCGGCCAGGATCCGCAGAATGGTGCTCTTACCGGAACCATTGGGCCCAAGCAGCCCCATCACCTCGTTGGGTCCGACCTCGAACGAGACGCGGTCCACTGCGCGGCGGACGCCGTAGTCGCGCGTGAGATTGTCGGCAACGATGACGGCTGTCACGGTTTGCTTTGCGGATAAGAGAAACAACAAGGCGCCGGAGCGAACCCTTCGCCCCGGCGCCGTATGCTGCGCGCAGCCGGCGAGCCGGCTGGCCGGTCAGTCGTAGTAGGCCGGTGCCATCTTCATTGCTTTGAAGGCGTCCAGATCATGCGCCGTGAAGAAGTCAGCCTTCTGCGTCGCCATCATCAAGCGGATCCACTCGTAGGCTCTGTAGATTCCATCCGGCTTGTAGGCGAGCACGATATTGGGCGGAATGCTCTTCTCGACGTTCTCGCGGAAGTACACGTTGTCGCCCGTCAGGATGACCAGCCCGGTGTTCTTCAGCTTGAC
>DASPUW010000262.1:0-3789 GCA_035622675.1 Burkholderiales bacterium
CCGGATACCGGTCGGCGATGTGCGAGTCGGGGTAAGCTTCTTCGCGATACAGTAGCAGTTTGTAGGACATGAGCAGCCGCGGTCGAGTGAGGTACGGTTGAGAGCCTAGCGCGGCGAAGTCGCTGCGGTCAACGGACCTCCATCAATGAACGTTCTCGCCTTCGGTTTTGGCGATTCCGACAGCCGCATTAAGCCAAGGACGGCAGAAGTGCTCGATCGAACGCAAACGGCGATGGCTCTCATTCTAAGCTGTATGCTGCCGGCGGCGGTGTGGGGAGCGGCGCCAAAAGATCTCAAGGCCAACCGGATCGAGATCTTGTACGTACAGCCTGCCAATCCGGCGCACCAGCACATCTATGAGGTGCTGAAGCAACGGCGCGTCCTCGAGCGCTTCAAGGCTTACCTGAGCCCGCTGCGTCTGCCTCAGGCTTTGCTCCTGAAGACCGAAGGGTGTGACGGTGTGGCGAACGCTTATTACGAGGCATCCGAGTACGCGGTGACGGTGTGCTACGAATATGTCGAGGAAATCCTGCGCAACGCACCGGAGGCTACGGCCGAGGCTGGCGTTACGTCGGAAGCCGCCATTGTCGGACCCACCGTCGAAGTCTTCTTACACGAGATCGGCCATGCAGTTTTTCATCTGCTGAACGTCCCGATCATGGGGCGCGAGGAGGACGCGGCAGACCAGTTTGCGGCCTACGAGATGGTGCACCTGGACAGGGACCTGACTCGTCAGACGATCGACGGAGTGGCTTTCATGTACTGGCACGAGACTGTTTCACAGGATCCGAAGCTCAAGCATTTCGCCGACGTACACAGTGTGCCGGCGCAGCGCTACTACAACCTCCTGTGCCTTGCGTACGGGGAAGATCCCAAGCAGTTCGTCGATCTGGTGGAAAAGAAGCTGCTGCCCGAATCTCGGGCGCAAGGTTGCGTTGAAGAGTACAAGGCGCTCGACTACGCTGTCAGGAAACTGATCTACCCCTACTTTGACCAGGTCCAGCTGAAAAGCGCCAAACGCAAGAAGCTGTTGAGGCTCGCTCCGAACTAGGTAAGAGAAGGGCGGCGCAGCAGCAGACGCTCGATCGCGTTTAGCAGCTCGTAGATCTCGCGGAAGTCCTCGAACAGCGCCTCGTCTGTCGGTGCCGCAGCCTGTATTGCAGGCTCAGCGCGGACGCGCGCGAACACCTCACGCCAGGTGCGGCGCCCGTCGATGTGCTCGAGCACGGAGCGGCGCCAGCGCCCGTGCGCGACCGTGACGTTGACGCCGGTGTGCGCATGATTGAGCGCGAACGGACGCCCCTGATTCGATTTGAACACCCGGGCGATATCGGGGCCGGTCACGGGCTCGTGGTAGAAGAACGGCACCAGCTCCGCATCGCCGTAGCGCGCAACGTGGCCGGGCTGGCGCGTGGCAAAGAACGAGTGCGTCTGCACGGTCCCGCAATAGAGCTCGGCGATCTCCTGCTGCTTACGCAGCGGGAGCTGACGGATCTGGTGCAGAACGGATGGCGGCTTCGGTCCCATCAGCAGGTGCGGCAGGTACGGAGCCCTCCCGCGCTGCAGGTCGGTGAGCGTCATGTGCAATCCGTTTGCACCCTCGATCCAGTCGTAGAGCTCGCCGACAGTGTAGGCACGGTCGCGGGAATGCAGGAGCAGGTCGTAAGTGCCGGCATCCCCACGCTGGTGGTCGCTGTGAAGTTCCTCGCCGCGCTTGAACCAGTTGCCGCGCGGGAGCGCCGACAGAATCTCCTTCGTGCGAGCCAGCCGCTCGCCAGCCTCCGCTGCTCCCTCGTTCACCAGACGCATCAGCGATTGCATCTGGTAAACGCCGGTGCGCCCGTAGACCGCATACACCATCAGGCCGAGCACACCATCATTTTTGAGCACTCCCAGCAACGCCTTGAGACCCGCATCCGGGTCGTCGAGATGGTGCAGAACACCCACGCAGTTGATGTAATCGAAAGTCCCGAGGCCAAGCCGCGGCAGATCGAGGAGCGATTCGCCGACCCAGTGAATGTTCCCTAGACCCCGGATCTCCGCTCTTTTTTGGGCGATGGCGATGCTGGCCGAAGAGATATCGAGATGCACCACCTCGGCGTCGGTCTGGCGCAATTGTTCCGCGAGGAATATCGTGCCGTCGCCGGTCCCGCCGCCCGCGACCAGGGCTCGGAAACCCTTGCCGAACGGTTGCGCACCAGCATAACCGTAATGCGCGATCATCGGCAGATCATCGAGCCAGGTGCGCCGCAATTCGCGGCGTTCGTTCTCCGGATCGCGGTGCGGATACGGCAAGTGCTCGTATTGGCCGCGAACCGTCGCGGTGGTCGAATCGGTCATCGCAAGCGGTGCCGCCTCAGGTTTTGCTCGACTGCGCCTGCCTCATTGCTGCGGGGATTTCGAGGATGTTTCGTACAACGCCTTGGCGTCCCGATAAAGATTTTCGCGCGCGTCCCTGCGCGTATAGAACATATGGCCCCCCGGATATACGCTGAGGCGCAGGTTAGGAAAGACCGCTTCTTCCAGCTCGAGCCGCTCCATGATGTACTTGGACGCGAAGTAAGGCGTGGCGAGATCGAAGTAGCCGTGCGCGATGAGTACCTTCAGTTCCGGGTCAAGGGAGAGGCCACTGCGCAAACGCGGTCCGACCCCGGGTAGCTCGCCTAGTCCTGCTTCGGCCCAGTTCCAGGCCTGCAACACGTCGGGATTCATCAGGTCATAGCGCATATCCGTCTTGTAGTCGAGCTCTTCCCGCACGTACGCGTTCAAGCTCGTCGTGACGGGCGCGATCAACGGATCGAGGCTCGGATCCCGCGCAGGATAGGCAGTGCCGAACGGATCTGGATCAGGCGCGCTCACCGAGCCATCGTATATGCCGACCACGCGCCCACTGTCCTCGAGCAGCCGCTTGGCGAAGGTCTCGGCGGAAACGCGGCCGCGATGGCGCTGCACCTCGCTGACGTCCAGTCCACTGACGTCCGCGAGCCGAGCGAAGGCTGCGGACACCGCCGGCGACTTGCGCGATGCGCCGCTCGCCAGTGCGACCAACAGCTCGCCGCGGCTGAATGCCTCGGCCTCTTCGATAACCTGCTTGAGATCCCGGCTGCTTCCGCGATACTTGCCGTGATGAAACGCGGTCGCCGCGTATGAGGGCACAAACGTGACCCAGGGCATCACATTCAGGTAATCGTAGCCCAGGTTCAGTGTGTACTCGATGACCGGCGAGATGAGGACGACCCCGCTCAGCTGAATTCCAGCCCTGACCGGCAGGAGCTCCACGAGCGCAGCCGCGCGGAAGCCACCGTAGCTCTCGCCCGCCAGATATTTGGGCGACGACCAGCGGCCGTAGCGGGTGAGGTAGAGCCGTACGAATTCACCCAGGGACCTCAGATCGCTCTTGATGCCCCAGAAGGGACGGCCGCTTTCGTCCGCGCCTTTCTCTCCCCGCGGCGAGGCCCGGCTGAAGCCTGTTCCGACTGGATCGATGAACACGAGATCGGTGAAGCGCAGCCAGGTCTGCGCGTTGTCAACCAGGCGAGCCGGAGGAGTCGGAATCCCACCATCGTCTTGCAGGAACAGTCGCTTGGGCCCGAGCCCGCCCACGTGCAGCCATGCGGCGCTCGAACCCGTACCGCCATTGAAGACGAAAGTGATGGGGCGCGTGGCCGGGTCCGCCTGGTCGGTGTGGTAGCTCACGTAGAAGATCGTGGCCTCTGCATCGCTTTTGTCGAGCCGCACTCGGAGTGTTCCAGCGATGGCGGTGTAGGCAAGCTGCCGGCCCTCTATGGT
>DASPUW010000263.1:0-5310 GCA_035622675.1 Burkholderiales bacterium
CATTGCTGCCAGTTTCGGCACCCCGGCAGAAAAATGAAACTGCACTTTCGTGCTACGGCTTCATCAGCTCGAGCTCGCGCTTGGCCCAGTCGTACTCGACGAAGTCCGTGACACCGGTCGCCACCGCGGCTTCGAAAGCCGCTCTTGCGGCGTTCTGATCGTGCTGAACAAGATACTGTTCGCCCGCATAGAAGTACGCTTCGCACTTTTGGTTGAGGAAGGTGTCGGGGTCGGGCGCATCGGCAAGCGCGATCGCTTCCGCCGGCGAGATCGTCCCGACCAGCATGCGCACCACCGGCGCCGGCCATTGTGCAGGCGGCACGGCGGCCGCGTACGGCGGCAGCGGCGATGGCATGTTCAACGCGCCGCGTGCCACCGCCAGGTGCACCCAGATGGCGGCGTACAGGGCTCCCATGCCCTCGTCATAGTCCAGCGCCTGCGCAAAGCTGCGCGCCGCGCGCGCGTGCTCGCCTTGATAGGACGCGAGGCGCCCCTCTTCGCGGTAAGCGGTAGGCCGCTTGCGGTCGAGGCCGAGCGACATCGACAGGTCCGTGCGCGCGTTGGCGAAGTCCCGCAGCTTGAGGTAAGTGATTGCACGGTCCTCGTAGTACTGCGGGTTGAACGCGTCGAGCTCGATCGCCTTGTTCAGGTCTTCCACCGCCCGCTGGTTGTCGGTCAAGTGGCTGTACGTGATGCCGCGGACCCGATACAACTCGCCCAGATCCCGTCCCTGCCAGCGGCCGGACTCGATACCTTGCGTGAAGCGCTCCGCGCGCGCGACCAGCGCTGCATGTTTCTTCTCCGCGGCCTGGCTCAACTCTTCGGCCGACGGCCCGGCTGCATCGGCGGCCGGCGCCGAAGCGGCCAGAGCAGCGATCACGGCGATCAGGGTCGTGCCCCGACGTGCAAGCTGGATCATTGTCATCCTCCGATTCATCCAAACTGCGCGAGCGTAACATTGCAAGCACGGCCCCGCTGGGCAGTGTGGCCCGCAAAATCAATCAGACAAGAGGAGAAGCGAGATGCGCACGATTACCCTACGCGCCGCTGCGGCGGCGCTGTCCATGTTGGGCATGTTGGTTCGCCCATTGCATGCGGCTGCGGACGGCGACCTCCAGGCGCAGCGCCTCGCGACGGAGGAAATTCCCTGGCCAGGCAGTTCTGCCCGTGCCGAGGGAACCGCCATGCGCAGCGGCCTCCAAACCGTGGTCATCGCTGGCGACGCCAAGGGCAATGGCCTCTACACGATGATGGTGAGACTCCCGGCAAACACCAGGGTGCCCCCACACTCGCATCCGGACGTGCGCTCGTGCTTCGTCCTCTCGGGCACCTGGTATTTTGCGTACGGCGACACGCGCGACGAGTCGCAGCTCAAGGCGCTGCCCGCCGGCAGCCACTACACGGAGCCCGCGGGGATGAACCACTTCGCCGAAACGCGCGATGAGGCGGTAGTCGCGGAATGCACGGCCATCGGCCCCACCGGCACAACTTTCGTCAATCCGGCGGACGATCCGCGGCGGCGGCAGTGACGGCCCCCTCACCCTGACCCTCTCCCGCGAGGGGAGAGGGAAACGGTTGTGAACCCTGCCCTCTCCCGCAAGGGGAGAGGGGAGCGGTTGCGAGGTCTCGCCTATCCCGCGAGGGGAGAGGGAAACGGTTGTCAGCCCTTCTCACGCAAGGGAAGAGTCTGAGCTAGTTCTTTACGCCTTCTTTCCAGTTCGCGCCGTCGATCGCGAGCGTCTCCAGGTATGCGCCGATCTCGTAGATGGTCTTCTGGTCCAGCACCGCTCCCCAGGCCGGCATGACCTGAGCACGGCCCTGCACCTGCCGCCCATCCTTGACGGTTTCGACGAAGCGGCGGAATCCGAGGCTGAACTTGCGTAGATCTGCTCCGGTGCCGCGCTCGCCGGCGCCATCAGCGCGCCCGCCGTGGCATGCCGAACACACGCTCCGAAACCAGGATTTCCCCTCGTTGATCGCTTTCTCGTTGCCCGACAGCGGATTGACGTCTGGAATGTCGGCGCCAACCGCGACGCGGCCGCCGGCTATCGCCAGGGTCCAGCATGCCGCAACTAAGACGACAGCCTTGCTCGTCATGGGTCCAGTCTCTTTCATGTTTTCTGCGCAAAAAGGAGGCGCACACCCTGCGGTGTGCGCCTCGACTATCACTACCAAACTACGGGAAAGACCTGCAACAACACCTTACTCGAGCGTGAACGCCACCACCAGGCTGCCGAACTCGGCGTTCCAGGCCTCGTCGCGCCCGAACCCGGGTGTCCCGCCCAGCGCCTGCACGAACACCTGCTTGCCCTTGTGGTTGAACGTGATCGGGCCGGCCTTCGCGGCTGTGCCGAGATTCAACTGGAACAGGATCTTGCCCGTCTTGGCGTCGGCTACCGTGAACTCTCCACCTTGCGTGCTGTACACGGTGACGCCGCCAGCGGTGGTCAGCATGCCACCCGCATAGCCCGGCCGGTCGATCTGATTCTTCCAGACAGTCTGCCCGGTCTTCACGTTGACAGCTTTGTCCATCTCGCCTTGGAAGATGAACTCCTGGTAGGCGCCGAAGTGACGGACGTTGCTGATGATCTTGATTTCCTCGAGACCGTACTTCATGCCCGAGTTCGTTGCCGCGAGATAAATGTCACCAGTACCCGGGTTGTACGCATTGGGATACATGTTCACGCCGCCCAACAGGCTCGGCCAAAGCTCAACAGCGGCGCCGCCCTCTTCTGGCGCGGGACGCATGTTGATCGGCCTTCCGTTTCCGTCATAGCCCTGGACCCAGTCGATTTTGTCGACGAACGGCACGGCTCTGAGGAACTTCCCGCTCTTCGCGTCGAGATAATGGATGTAGCCGGTCTTGTTCGGCTGCACCACTGTCTTCACGCCGTCGATCGTGATGACCATCGGCGTCTGCGGCACGTCGTAGTCGAACGGGTCACCCGGGACAGCAACGTAACGCCATGGAACCTTACCGCTCGTGGTGTCCACCGCGACGATGCTGGCTGCGCCGACGTTATCCATCTTCCCGCCGCCGCGATTCCTGGGGTTCCATTCGTAGGCGTTGGCCGTGCCGGTGAAGTACATCTTCAGATCGGGATCCCACGAACCGGTGATCCAGGGACCAGACCCGCCCCACTGTTGGCTGCCCTCGGGCCATGTGTCGGCTCCGGGTTCGCTCCCCATGGGGATCATGTTGGCCTTCCATTGGATGTTGCCGTTCGCCGGATCGACGCCGAGCACAAAACCAGGCAGGCCGCCGAAGTCGGTGCCGTTCATCGGCAGGATGATCGTGCCCGGAATGGCCATCGGGCCGACTGTGGTTGCGTAGCCGGTCGAGTCTTTGGCTTTCGCGAAATCCTTCGGGTACGGGAAGCCGTCACCCTGGTAGTCCTTCACGAACACCTTGGCACCGGTCTTGGCGTTGATCGCGTGCAGCTTGGCGTCGTTCGACAGCAAGTAGACGTTGTCGCCGTAGATCGCGAGGCCGCGATGCTTGCCGGTGATGAACGGGACGTTGTAGCCACCCCAATCGTCCGGCAGCTTGTGCTCGTACTTCCACACGACACGACCAGTGCCGCCGTCCAGCGCGAACACCTTGTTGTCCTGCGCGAAGTAGACCAGGCCGTCGTGATACAGCGGCGTATTCTGCGCATCGTTCTTGCCGCCCGGCGAGAACACCCACGCCACGCGCAGCTTCGACGCGTTGGCGGGTGTCACCTGCGTCAGTGTGCTGAAGCGCCAGCCGGCCCAGTTGCCGTTGGTGTGCAGCCACGAATCGCCAGCGTCTTTGGCCAGCATGGCGTCAGTCACAGGGGCGGCCTGCGCCAGCCCGACGACACCTGCGACCGCCAGTGCCAGCGCGATGCCTTTCATGTTGAACTTCATATTGTGGTTCCTCCCAGAAGCCTTAGTTGCTTGTCACCGCATCGCCGGGTGGTCTACGCGACCCTCGACAAGCGGCGTATTGGAATTGCTCGTTCCGCGGGCGCCAGCCCTAGGGCGGCTCGCGGCAATATCCAGGCGGTGGACGAGCCCGCCCGGGGATGTTTTCCTGGAACGAAGACCGGGAATGGCGGCGAACATGCTCGGGAGCGAGAACGCGCGAACGCGCACCGGCAGCCACCCACGACCGCCGATCCGGGATTTCCCGAAGGCCGCAAAGAACTCCCACCCATCCTCCCAGAGCAGGAATACTTGTCACTACACCGGGGCGTCTGGCCTTTGGCCTTGGTTCTCTTTTGGACACGCCACGGTTTCGCTCATAGGATACACCCTATGCTCGGCCGTTCAAGCCCTTGCCGGCTGAGGCCGGGGTGAATTGTCAATTGCGCTTGCGCTTGCCTTTGCACCAGCCCGGCGAGTTGCGGATGAGCACGTCGGCGTTCCCTGCGTCGCCCCAGTGGACCAGAGCGAGCTGCTGATCGGCAGTCTTGTTGTTTGCGCTGATCTCGGGCCCCCCCAGGATCGCACCCTCCATCACATCGCCGACCTTGGGCTCGGGACCCGATTTGAGCTCGTACAAGCCGAAGCCCTCGGGTAGCTGGGCTACGAAGAACCGGCAGCTCGGGTCGTACCACGTCACTGTGGCCTCCTCGGCCCAGGACTGACCCGAGAATGCACCCGCCAGCAGCGCTGCGAGCGCGAGAGCGCGAGGCGACATGGACGTGTCCTCCCTCAGGAAGATTTGAACCGCTTCTTGCAGTATACGGGCGACTGGTTGATCAACGACTTCAGGCGCGGGCTGATGCCGACCAGAATCACGGTATTCGAGCCGCCTTTGGTGGCGTTGGTCAGAGTGAGCGTCCCTTCCTGGTTGACCGGCCCGCTCATCACGTCGCCTTCCTCTGGATCGGCGCCCGAGCGCCAGTTGTAGATGCCGAATTCCTCGCCAAGCTGCGCGATGAAGTAATTGCAGCTCGGATCTGACCAAACGACTTTGGCCTCGTCGGCCAGCACCGCACGCGGGAGAGCCAATAGGGACGCGAGAGCAACAGCGAACAGGGCAGCTTTCATGCAACCTCGTCTGGGTCGACCTTCGGGAAGTGGCGAGTCTACCATCGAGCACCAGTGCGGCGCGCAGGGCGGCTATACTTCGCCGGCATCCTATGTCTCCCCTCCTTTTCAAGGAGGGGTGGCGCGAAGCGACGGGGTGGTTGAGCATCCACGCAAACACCAAATACACAGGAACGACCAATGAAAACGATCCTGATCACCGGCGCCGCCGGCGACATCGGCAGCCACCTGCGGCGCGAGCTGGCCGGTAAATACCATCTTCGACTGTCCGACGTCCGGCCCATCAAGAAG
>DASPUW010000264.1:0-3530 GCA_035622675.1 Burkholderiales bacterium
GCGGCGCCTGCGCCTGCAGCAGTGACCGGAGCTTGAGCTCCTGCTCGTACTCCGCGTGGCAGGAAGGGCAGGTTTCGAGATGGGCCTCCATCTCGCGGACGTGCAGGGCGTCCAGCTCGTTGTCGAGGTAGCCGTGCAGCAGTTCTAATGCTCGCGCGCAGTCCATCTCAAACCTCCCCGCGCTCGAGATGGAGCCGCTTCCGCAGCTGCTCTCGTGCGCGCGCCAGGCGCGACATCACAGTCCCGATCGGGACGTTCGCGATCGTCGCGATCTCTTTGTAAGAGAGACCTTCGAGCTCCCTGAGCACTAGAGCCTCCCTGTAATCCGCGGGCAGCCGCTCCAGAGCAGCGCGAAGTCGCTCTGCCATGGTGCCGCTTGCGGCTGCGCTCTCGGGATTTCCCGCTGCGGTGCCCGAGGTCCCACCGGAGCGGTCGGCGCTCTGGGTGTGGATGTCCTCATCGAACGGCTCGTGGAGATCCTGCGCGCGCCGCTGCTTCAGCCAGTCGAAGCAGGCGTTGCGCACGATCGCCAGGGTCCATGCCTTGCCGTCGCCACCGCGGAAGGTGCCGAAGAACTTGAGCGCGCGCAGGTACGCTTCCTGAACCACGTCCTGGGCTGATTGATCGTCGCGCGTCAACCATCTGGCAAGGTTGTAGGCCGCATCGAGGTGCGGCAGCACGGCCGTCTCGAAGCGCGCACCAGCGGTTCTCTCTTTCACACGCAGCCCTGTCAGCCTCACGCCTCTAATACCGTCCGAGCCGTCGTTTTATTCCAACTTTCTTTTCGACGCGACGGGGAATAGGCAAGGGGACCTCCCGGTATTGCAGGGTAGCGATCGTCCACTTCACTACACGGAGGCTCAGCATGGCTGCACATATCAATCGAAGAGATTTCCTCAGACTGGCCGGACTCGGTGGCGTTGTCTTCGCGTCCGGATTGGCTTACAGCGCGAGCGCGGCAACGTCGAAGGACAGCAAGCTCGAGGAATTCTACTGGGTCCAGTTGTCGGACACACACTGGGGTTTCGAACGGCCGCCCGTCAATCCCGACGCGAAGGGCACGCTCAGAAAAGCGGTGCAGGAAGTCAACCGCTTGCCGCACAAGCCCGAGTTCGTGGTCTTCACCGGAGACCTGACTCACACGACGGACGACCCGGCCGAGCGGAGAAAGCGCATGACCGAGTTCCGCGACATCGTCGCAGGGCTCGACGTCAAGACCGTCAAGTTCATGCCGGGCGAACACGATGCAGCTCTCGACCGCGGGAAGGCCTACCGGGAGCTGTTCGGTGAACCCAGCTATACCTTCGAGCACAAGGGCATTCACTTCATCGTCCTGGACAACGTTTCCGATCCCGCAGCGATGATCGGCGACGTCCAGCTCGCGTGGCTCAAAGCGCACCTCGCGAAGCTCGACAAAAACGCGCGCATCGTGGTCTTCACGCATCGACCGCTCTTCGATCTGTATCCGCAGTGGGACTGGGCGACGCGCGACGGCGCGCAGGCGGTGGACCTGCTCATGCCATTTGCCAACGTGACGGTGTTCTACGGGCACATCCATCAGGAGCATCACCAGATGACCGGGCACATCGCGCATCACGCGGCCAAGTCGCTGATCTTTCCGCTCCCGGCCCCCGGTTCGCTGCCCAAACGCCAGCCGATTCCCTGGAATGCCGCGGAGCCCTACAAGGGTCTGGGCTTTCGCAGTGTGGAAGCCGCGGCGGAATCGGCGAGCAAATATGAGATCACCGAGTATCCCGTCAACAAGGCATGAAGATGAACACGCGTAACCTCGTCGTTCGCAGTATTGCGTCAGCGTTGGCCGTCGTTTTGCTGGTGGGAGCTGGCTCTCTGGTCTTCGCCAAGGCCAAGGATAAAGGCGAGCGGGTGATCTCCATCAAGGTGAAGCGCTTCGAGTACAGCCCCAAGGAGATAACGCTCAAGAAAGGCGTTCCGGTGGTCCTCGAGCTGAAATCCCTGGATGTTCCGCACGGATTCAACCTGCCTGAGCTGGGTGTGCGCGCCGACGTGCTGCCCGGGTTGACAGCGCGCGTGCGCATCGTGCCGACACGGACAGGGCGTTTCGTGTTCCACTGCGATATCTTTTGCGGGACCGGGCATGAAGAACTGGAGGGCGCGATTGTCGTCAAGGAGTAGGAGGGAGCGCGGGGCCGGATGGAAGCATTCCTGATCTCCATTCTGGCCGTCGCGGTAAGCGAGATCGGCGACAAGACGCAGCTCGTCGCTTTGATGTTGGCAGCTCGCTTTCAGCGTCCTGTCCCGATCATTCTTGGCATCCTGGTCGCCACGCTGGCTAACCATACGCTGGCGGCATTGGCCGGCGAATGGGTGAGGGCGAGAGTGCCTGCAGAGTATCTGCGCTGGGGACTGGGGTTGTCCTTCCTCGCCGTGGCGGTGTGGGCGCTACTACCCGATCGGGTGGACGACAAGGCTAGAGATCTCGGCCGTTATGGAGTTTTCATGACGGCCGCGGTCGCGTTCTTTCTGGCGGAGATGGGCGACAAGACTCAGGTGGCGACGGCGATGCTCGCCGCTAAGTATGGCGCCCTCATCCTTGTGGTCGGTGGGACGACGCTCGGTATGATGATCGCGGATGTGCCGGTGGTGCTATTGGGAGGAACTGCTGCCAAGAAGATCCCTTTCAAAGCTGTGCGCTACGCGGCAGCGGCAATCTTTGCATTGCTCGGTGTGAGCGCGCTCGCGGGGCGACTTGCATGAAAGGACGTGACTGGGTCTGGCTGCGGGACAAGTGTCGTTTCCGTTGGAGCCAGGAAACGCTCGACGTGTTCCAGGACAACGAAGAGCGCCTCATATTGGACAGTGCGCGCGGCTTTACGCTGGACCTGAAGGCGCGTCTGGTTCTTCGGGATGGGCGAGTGCTAGTATCGTTCGACGAGATCGAGAGCTTCGCGATCGAGGTTCGTGAAACTAGCCGTGTTGGCGACACTTACAAGCTCATCCTCGCCCGAGTCGGCAAGTGTGACATCGTTATCGGCGACACGAAGGACCAGCTCAACTGCTCGCGGCTTGCGGCGCGCATGAGCGCGCTCACCGGCAAGCGGGTCGTTGCCCGCCAGTAGATGCGAGTCGTTGCCAAGCGCAGATGCCTGATCTTCGGGATGGCGAGACGCAATCACATCCGAGTGCGCCCTGATGCGCTCCCGAAGCGCAGCCTCATCACCTCCTCGAAAGCAGTGCTAGCCGGAGCAACGTATCCCCCCGAGCGCAGGCAGTAGCTTTCGTGCCGATGCGCTGCCCCGGGCTCCTTGCCTTCGCGCAGCGCTTTCGCGCCATCCAGCATCAGGCGGCGAAAGCGGACGATCGCGACATCGGTTGGAGTGAGGTGCTCGCGCGTGCGGTCGACGATGAATCCTTGGCTCGCTTGGGCCATCGCATCCTGGTCGGCCACCCCGCGCACACCCGTGAACGATCGGTGCTTCTGATCGTCGCGGTCGATCAGGAAGTCGTTCGCGCGATTGCGCACAGGCACGAAGCCGGGACCGAGCTCGGCA
>DASPUW010000265.1:0-5720 GCA_035622675.1 Burkholderiales bacterium
CCTTCATGCGGTGATAGCGCGACAGCACATCGCCGATCGTGTAGTTGCGCACGTGCCCCATGTGCAGCTTGCCGGAGGGGTAGGGGAACATGGACAGGCAATAATATTTGGGCCGGTCGTCGCGCTCGACCGCGCGCGCCGTCTTCGCCTGTTCCCATTCCACCTGGACCTGCTTCTCCACGCCGCGGAAATCATACTTCCCGCGGCCACGCTGGGCCGCGTCGGCTTTGTCGAGCTCGGTGAGGCGGTGCTGCGAACTCATGCTCTGGGCCTGGCTTGCAAAGTGCGAAATTATACCTGCACCGCTCCTGATGGCTCGCAAAGCCGCAGGTATAATCGCCCGCACTTTCGACGACGCAACGTGATCTCGAGCGACATCCTCGCACGGCTCAACCCGCAGCAGCTCAAGGCCGTGACGCTGCCGCGCGTTCCCGCCCTGATTCTGGCCGGCGCAGGCAGCGGCAAGACACGTGTCCTCACTACGCGCGTGGCGTGGCTGATCCAGACCGGTCAGGTGAATCCGAACGGCCTGCTGGCGGTCACCTTCACCAACAAGGCGGCACGTGAGATGCTGACCCGTATCGCCGCCATGCTGACGATCAGCACGCGCGGAATGTGGGTCGGCACTTTTCACGGTCTGTGCAACCGGATGCTGCGCGCGCATCACCGCGACGCGGGTCTGCCCCAGACCTTCCAGATCCTCGACAACCAGGATCAGCAGGCGCTGATCAAACGCCTGCTGAAGGCGCTCAATGTCGACGAGCAGCGCTGCCCGCCGCGCGAGCTGCAATATTTCATCAACGGCAACAAGGAGGCCGGCCTGCGCGCCGCCGCCGTCGAGGCGCGCGACAAGCGCTCCATCGAGCTGAAGGAGTTGTACGGACAGTACGAACGGCTGTGCAACCGCGAGGGCGTGGCGGACTTCGCCGAGCTGCTGCTGCGCTGTTTCGAGCTGCTGGAGCGCAACGAGATCCTCCGGAGCCACTATCGCCGCCGCTTCGGGCACATCCTGGTGGACGAGTTCCAGGACACCAGCCGTCTGCAGTACCGGTGGCTCAAGCTGCTGGCCGGAGGGGACAACGCGGTGTTCGCGGTGGGCGACGACGATCAGGCCATTTACGCGTTCCGCGGCGCGTCGGCCCAGAACCTGTTCGAATTCGAGCGCGAGTTCGCGGCCGGCAACGTCATCAAGCTGGAGCAGAACTATCGCAGCCACGGACGCATACTCGACGCGGCCAATGCATTGATCGGCCATAACAGCAAGCGCCTCGGCAAGGACCTGTGGACCGATGCCGGCAAAGGCGAGCCGCTGCGCCTGTATGAGGCGCCAACCGATGCAAACGAGGCGGCCTTCATCGTGCAGGAAGCGAAGGATCTGCGCGCAGACGGCGTCCCCTTGTCCGAGATGGCGCTGTTGTACCGCTCGAACGCCCAATCCCGCGTCCTCGAGCACACGCTGTTCAACGCCGGGCTGCCGTATCGCGTCTATGGCGGCCTGCGTTTTTTCGAGCGGCAGGAAATCAAGCACGCGCTCGCCTACCTGCGGCTCGTGGCCAATCCCGCTGATGACGGGGCATTCACGCGTGTCGTCAACATGCCGGCCCGCGGCGTTGGCAGCCGCAGCCTGGAGCAGCTGCAGGAGAGCGCAAGGCAGAGGAGCGTGAGCCTGTGGGAGGCAGCCTGCGAGACCCCGCTGAGCGGCAAGTCGGGGCAGGCAGTGAGCGCGTTCATTCGCTTGATCCAGGGCCTGCGCCACGACTGCGAGGGACTCCCGCTGGCCGAGGCGGTGCAGCTGGTCATCGAGCGCAGCGGCCTGATCGCACATTTCCAGGGCGAACGCGAGGGACGTGACCGCCTCGAGAACCTGGACGAGCTGCACAATGCCGCGGCCGCATTCGATGGTGAGGGGTTCGCGCGCACCCAGCCGGAGGACAACGTCGGGGACGAAGTGCTTGCGCCGCCTGCGGACGAAGCCGCGTTCAGCGCGTTGAATGACTTCCTGGCGCACGCCGCGCTCGAAGCAGGGGATCATCAGGCCGGTCCCGGACAATCCGCGCTGCAGCTGATGACGGTGCACTCGGCCAAGGGTCTGGAGTTCGACGCCGTATTCATCAGCGGCCTCGAAGAGGGATTGTTTCCGCACGACAACAGCCTGGACCAAGCCGACGGTGTGGAGGAGGAGCGCCGTCTCATGTACGTCGCGCTCACGCGCGCACGGCGCAGGTTGTACTTGACCCATGCCCAGACGCGCATCCTCCACGGTCAGACGCGCTACAACATCGCGTCGCGCTTTCTCAGCGAGATCCCCGAGCAGCTGCTGCAGCGGGTAAACCGCACGAGCATGGGAGACGCGAGCTTCGCTTCGAGTGCGTTCGCAGCGGCGGCGGCTCCCTCGCCCTGGCGCGTGGGCCAGGACGTCGTGCATCCCAAATTCGGGGCGGGAGTGATCGTGAGCATGCAGGGGCGCGGGGCGGACGCGCGGGTGTTGGTCAACTTCGGCCGTCAGGGGATGAAGGAACTCGCTCTGGAGTACGCCCGCCTGGCTCCGGCTTAGCGGCGCGCTGCCGTCAAGCGTCCAGGCGCAGGGCCTCGGTGCTGCCCTCGATGTGGCGCCGAAGGATGCAGCGGAAGCGCTCGGGGTCGTGGGCGTGCGTCAACTCACCCGGCCGCGGCAGATAGTAATCGTACAGGCGCGACACCCAGAAGCGCAGCGCCCCGGCGCGCAGCATCAGCGGCCAGGCATCGCACTCGGCAGAGGTGAACGGCCGCACCTGCCTGTATCCAGCGAGCAGCGCTGCAGCGCGCCCTGGATCGAGGCCGCAGTCCGCGTTCGTGCACCAGTCGTTGATCGTAATGGCGACGTCGTAGATCAGCACGTCGATGCAGGCGAAGTAAAAATCGATGAAGCCCCCAACGCGCGGCTGCTCATCTGCCTTGCGGTCGTGGAACAGCACATTGTCGCGGAACAGGTCGGCGTGAATCACGCCGCGCGGCAGATCGTCGTGCCGGTGGCCGGCCTGAAACCGGATCTCGCCTCTCAGCAAGTCCACGTCGTCCGAACCGAGAAAAGGGTAGATCTCGGGCGCCACGCCGCTCCACCACTTGGGGCCGCGCAGGTTGTCGAGATGCCCGCCGTAGGTCTGCCCTGCCAGGTGCAGCTCCGCCAGCACCTCACCCACTCTCGCGCAGTGCTCCGGTCCCGGCTCCATCACCGGCTGCCCCTCGAGGCAGGTGACGATCGCGGCCGGCTTGCCGTTCAATTCATCGAGCAGGGCATTGCTCAGGTTGGCGATCGGTTTCGGCGCCGGGATGCCATGGCTCGAAAGGTGGGCCATGAGGTTGAGGTAAAACGGCAGCTCGTGCGGCTTGAGCTTTTCGAACAACGTGAGAACAAAACGGCCGTGCGTGGTGGTGACGTAGTAGTTGGTGTTCTCGATGCCGGCAGCGATGCCACGCAGATCGAGCGGCACACCGATCGAGTAGCGCTTGAGCCAGGCAGCGAGCTGCTCGGGGGTGACAGTCGTGAAGACAGACATGAGCGCCGCGCGCGGTCAAAGGTTGAGTTGCGCCTCACGCTCGCGCGCGGACGCCTCGAAGCCGCGCTGCTCGTAGTGGTCGAAGATCGCCTTGACCACATCGCCTGGCCGGTCGATCACCTGAATGAGATGCACGTCCTCGGGGTCGATCATCTTCTCTCCGACCAGCGTCCCGCGAATCCACTCCAGCATGCCGCGCCAGAACGGTTCATGCACCAGGATCACTGGCATGCGCCGGATCTTGCGCGTCTGCACCAGGGTGAGCGCCTCCAGCAGCTCATCCAGCGTGCCAAAGCCGCCCGGCATGACGACATAGGCGCACGCGAACTTCGCGAACATGACTTTGCGTGCGAAGAAGTGCCGGAACGACTGACTGATGTCCTGGTAGGGGTTGGTGAGCTGCTCGTGCGGCAGCTGGATGTTGAGCCCGACGGAAGGCGCGCGGCCGTGGAACGCGCCCTTGTTGGCCGCCTCCATCAGCCCGGGGCCACCGCCGGAGATCACCGTGAAGCCGGCGTCGGACAGCTGGCGCGCGATCTGTTCCGTCAACGCGTAGTACGGATGGCCGGCGAACACGCGCGCGCTGCCGAAGATGCTGACCGCCGGGCGGATGCCGTTCAAGCGTTCGGTCGCCTCGGCGAATTCTGCGATAATCTCGAACACGCGCCACGCTTCTCTCCCTGACCAGGACTTCTCGATCAGCTCGGGCGCCAGGGGTCTTGGAATCTTGTCTGCGGGGTTCATCGTTCGTCGCTTGTCTCAAGGCTTGCGCTGGTCGGCGCAGAAGCGGTGAGGTGGCGCGCTCTTGGCAATCGAGGACCAGTGCTTGAGCAGAGACGCCAAAGAGGACTGCGCGGGGCTGGAATGAAGACGCTTCTGCTCGTCGACGCTTCGTCCTATGTGTACCGGGCGTTCCATGCGCTGCCCGACCTGCGGACCAAGGCGGGGGAACCGACCGGCGCCATCTACGGCGTGCTCAATATGCTGCGCCGCCTGCACAAGGAAGTGCCGGCGGATTATAGCGCCTGCGTATTCGACGCAAAAGGTAAGACGTTCCGCGACGACTGGTATCCGCAGTACAAAGCGGGCCGCCCGCCGATGCCCGACGACTTGAGCGCACAGATCGGACCGCTGCGCGAGGCTATCCGCGCCCTGGGCTGGCCGCTGCTGCAGGTGGAAGGCGTTGAGGCGGACGACGTCATCGCGTCGCTGGCGCGCGAAGCGGAGCAACAGGGCGTGCGCACGGTTATCTCCTCGGGCGACAAGGATCTCACGCAGCTGGTGAGCCCGCTGGTCACGATGGTCAACACCATGTCCAACGAGACCTTCGACGAGGCCGGCGTCGCAGCCAAATTCGGCGTGAAGCCGGAGCAGATCGTCGATTTCCTTGCGCTGGTCGGCGACTCCGTGGACAACATCCCGGGGGTGGAAAAAGTCGGGCCCAAGACGGCGGCGAAGTGGCTCAGTCAGTACGCCACGCTGGAGAACCTGCTGCAGCACGCAGACGAGGTGAACGGCGTGGCAGGAGAGAACTTGCGCCGCGTAAAAGACTGGCTGCCGCAGGGGAAGCGCCTCCTCACGTTGAAGGCCGACGTGCAGCTCCCGGCCAAAGTGGCGGAGCTGACGCACACACCACCCGACAATGCCACGCTCGCACAGCTGTTCGACCGTTTCGAGTTCCGCACCTGGCGGCGCGAGCTCGCATCAGCGGACAGCGGCGAGCCGAGCCCACTCGCCCTCAACACAGCGCGTCGCGAATATCAGACCATTCTCACCGACGATGAGCTCACTGCGTGGCTGGCGCAGGTACACAGCGCCGAGCTCACTGCGGTGGACACCGAAACCACCGGGCTCGATCCGCTGACCGCCAAGCTCGTCGGCGTGTCGTTGTCCGTCGAGCCGGGTCACGCCGCCTATCTGCCGCTCGCCCACCGCTACACCGGCGCGCCCGATCAGCTCCCGTTCGATGCCAGCCTGGCGCGGCTCAAAGCCTGGCTCGAGGACGAGTCCAAAGCCAAGGTGGGGCACAACGCCAAGTACGATATGCACGTGCTGGCGAACCACGGGATTCGCCTGCGCGGCATCAGGCACGACACGCTGCTCGAATCCTATGTGCTCGAAAGCCACCGCCCGCACGACATGGACAGCCTGGCTCAGCGCCATCTCGGGGTGAAGACCATCACG
>DASPUW010000266.1:0-4588 GCA_035622675.1 Burkholderiales bacterium
ACCCCGCTGTCGCGGAGTGCGGTGTGGTGGGAGCGCCGGACGCGGAGCGCGGCCAGATCGTCAAGGCGTTCGTCGTCCTCAAGAAGGATTCGGTGCCTGGACCTGAGCTCGCACAGGAGCTGCAGGAGTTCGTCAAGCAGACTATCGCTCCATACAAGTATCCGCGAGCGGTGGAGTTTCTGAAGGCACTGCCTCGCACCGAAACCGGCAAGCTGCAGCGCTTCAAGCTGCGCGGATGACAGGTCGATCGCAGCGCGAAACAACAGAGAGGTTCTCATGCAAATACTGCAGCCACCGGGCTGGGCCCGTCCGCGCGGTTACTCGAACGGTATCCTCGCCCGCGGCCAGGTCGTGTTCGTCGCCGGGCAGATCGGCTGGGATGCCCAATGCCGCTTCCAGACCAGCGATCTGGCCGGCCAAGTGCGGCAGGCGCTCGAGAACATCGTGGCCGTGCTGGCGGAGGCCGGGGCGCGCCCCGAGCACATCGCGCGCATGACCTGGTACGTGACGGACAAGCGCGAGTACATCGCGGCGTACGGCGCGATCGGGGCGATCTATCGGCAGGTGATCGGTCCCCACTATCCGGCGATGACAGCAGTGCAGGTCGCCGCACTGCTGGAGGACCAGGCCAAGGTCGAGATCGAGGCGACCGCGGTCATCCCCGACTGATCTGAGGAAGCTCAGGCCAGAGCTTCCCCAGACGCAAGTCGTTGTTTCCCGCCGCCATTGAAATGGCCGCAACGGCCCCGATATCGCCTGCATGGCGGTTGGGTCAGTTCCAACCAGTTCTGTATGAACTCTAATCGCTGCGTACCCCGAGGGAGAAGATGACAGGACGCAATTCGGGAAACTGGATGTGGGAGCAGGCGCTCGAGCTGCTCGAGGAGGCGACCCGCCTGCAGCGGCAGTTCTTCGAGCCGCGCGCGCCAGGCTCGAGCGCTCCATGCTGGGAGCCGCCGGTCGACGTGATCGAGGCGGACGGCCAGCATTGGATCCTGGTTGCCCTTCCGGGTGTCTCGCCGCAGCGCGTGCACGCGGCGATCGAGGGGTCCGCTTTGATCGTGCAAGGCGAGCGACCGATGCCGGCGAAGTCCTATCCCGGCGCGATTCGCCGCCTGGAAATTCCGTATGGCCGTTTCGAGCGGCACATCCCGATTCCAACTGGCCGGTTCGAGCTGCGCGAGCAGCGCTTCGAGAACGGCTGCCTGGTGATCGGTCTGCGTCGCATCGTCTGAGGAGAGGCTTCGATGAGCATGGAGATGGAACGTAAGCAGAGCCAGCCCGAACCGGGGGCCGCCGCCGGCTCGCCTTCTGCGCCGCCGGGCAACGGTACGGTGCTGTCGATTCCCGCTGACGCGCTGATCGTCGTTCCCGTGCGCAATATGGTGCTGTTCCCGGGCATGATCCTGCCGCTGAGCATCGGGCGGGAGAACTCGATCGCCGCGGCACAGCAGGCGGTGCGCGGCGAGCGTCCGATCGGGCTGCTCCTGCAGCGCGACCGGTCCCTCGAGAACCCGGGCCCGGACGACGTTCATCGCGCGGGCACGGTGGCACAAGTGCTGCGCTACGTGACGACGCCGGACGGCGGGCATCACCTCATCTGCCAGGGGCAGGAGCGCTTCGTGGTGCAGGAGTTCCTTCCAGGCTATCCATTCCTCGTCGCCCGCGTCGAGCGCATCACCGATGGCGGACAGGCCACCCAGGGCATCGAGGCCCGCTTCATCCAGCTCAAGCGGCGCGCTGCGGAAGCGCTCGAGCTGCTGCCGCAGACGCCGCCGGAGCTCGCGTCCGCCGTGCAGGGCATCACTTCGCCCGGCGCGCTGGCGGACATGGTCGCGGGCTTCATGGACATCAATCCGGCCGAGAAGCAGCAGATTCTCGAGACCTTCAACGTCGAACTGCGCCTGGACCGGGTGCTGGAGTTGCTCGCGAGCCGCATCGAGGTGCTCAAGATCTCGAAGGAGATCGACGACCGCACCAAGGCGAACGTCGATCAGCGCCAGCGCGAGTTCATGCTGCGTGAGCAGATGAAGACCATCCAGAAAGAGCTGGGCGAAGGCGAGGAGGGCAGCGGCGCCGAGATCGCCGAGCTCGAGAAAGCGCTCGGCGAGGCCGGCATGCCGGAGGAGGTCGAAGCGCACGTGCGCAAGGAGTTGAAGCGCCTGTCGCGCATGTCCGAGCAGTCGGCGGAGTACTCGATGGCGCGCACGTACATCGACTGGCTGATCGAGCTGCCCTGGAAGATCGAGGCGGAGGAAAAGATCGACCTCGCGGAGGCGCGGCGCATCCTGGACGAGGATCATTTCGGGCTCGACAAGATCAAGAAGCGCATCCTGGAGTTTCTCGCGGTGCGCAAGCTGAATCCGGGCGGCCACAGCCCGATCCTGTGCTTCGTCGGCCCGCCGGGCGTAGGCAAGACCTCCCTCGGCCAGAGCATCGCCAAGGCGCTCGCGCGCAAGTTCGTGCGCGTAGCACTGGGTGGCGTACACGATGAGGCCGAGATCCGAGGCCATCGCCGCACGTACGTTGGCGCACTGCCGGGCAACATCATCCAGGCCATCAAGAAGGCCGGCAGCCGCGACTGCGTGATGATGCTGGACGAGATCGACAAGCTCGGCCAGGGCTTCCACGGGGATCCGTCATCGGCGCTCCTTGAGGTGCTCGATCCGGAGCAGAACTCCACCTTCCGCGATGCGTACCTCGGCGTCCCGTTCGATCTATCGCGCGTGACGTTTATCACCACCGCGAACGTGCTCGACACGATTCCAGGCCCGCTGCGCGACCGCATGGAAGTGATCCAGCTGCCCGGCTACACGGAAGAGGAGAAGCTGCAGATCGCCAAGAAGTACCTCGTGAAGCGCCAGCTCGAGCGCAACGGGCTGGCGGCGGAAAAGCTCGAGATCACCGACGCTGCGTTGCAGAGCGTGATCCACGATTACACGCGGGAGGCGGGCGTGCGCAACCTCGAGCGCGAGATCGGCTCGATCGTCCGCAGCGCCGCCGTGAAGATCGCCGAGGGCAGCCTGGACCGGGTGCGAGTCGATCAAACGGAGCTGCAGGACATACTCGGCCCATCTCGCTTCGAGGGTGAAGTCGCGCAACGCACCAGTGTTCCTGGCGTCGCCACGGGTTTGGCGTGGACGCCGGTCGGCGGCGACATCCTGTTCATCGAGGCGAGCCGGACGCCGGGTAACGGCAGGCTCATCTTGACAGGCCAGCTGGGTGACGTGATGAAGGAAAGCGCACAAGCAGCGCTGACGCTCGTCAAGTCGAGAAGCGAAGGCATGGGCGTCGACGCGGCCGCGCTGGAGAAGTCCGACATCCACGTGCACGTTCCTGCGGGGGCGATCCCGAAAGACGGGCCGAGCGCGGGTGTGGCGATGTTCATGGCGCTCGCATCGCTGCTGACCAATCGCGTGGTGCGAAACGATACAGCGATGACCGGCGAGATCAGCCTGCGAGGATTGGTGCTCCCGGTGGGGGGCATCAAGGAGAAGGTGCTGGCGGCGATGCGAGCGGGCCTCACCACCGTCATGCTGCCCAAGCGCAACCAGAAGGACCTGCTGGACGTTCCTGAAGAGGCGCGCCGGAAGCTCGAGTTCGTCTTCCTGGAGACGGTCGACGACGCCGTCAAGACAGCGCTGGTCGGTCGGCCCGAGCGAGAGCCGCTGCTCGCCGACTAGCGTCGAGTTCCCTCTCCCTCCGGGAGAGGGCGGAGGGTGAGGGCAACGCAATCCGGGGTGATCGGTGTGAATTTCTCACACCCGCCCCGGTAATGCGTCAACGAGCTGAGCCGTCCGGCAGCCGTAAAGTGGTATCAACGGAAAACGCTTTACGGACGGGACCGGATCATGACAACCAAGACCTTCGCCAACCTGCTGATCGGAGCGCTGCTCGTGGCGAGCGCTTCCGCTCATGCCGCCGAGAGCAGCATCCAGGTCGCGATGGAAGACGGCAAGACCCGGGCGCAGTTTACCGTCGGTGATTCGCGCTGCGTGCTGATCGACGATCAGATTCGCTGCACGCGCGTTGCCAAGTAACCGTTAACGCGAAACGACGCACAGTTTTTCCTCCTCCCCTGAGCCTTTCGGCCCGCGGCTTTGGCGGGCCTTTTCTTTCCAGGCAGCCCCGAGTAACTCGGGGGCTTGAGTTACAATCCGCGCCTACATCAGCAGTTGCCCGATAAGATCCACGAGGAGAACTCGGCATGGAAGAGCAGCTCAAGACTGCTGCACTCGAATACCACCGGCTGCCCACGCCGGGCAAGATCTCGGTTGTCCCGACCAAGGGTCTCATCAACCAGCGCGACCTGGCACTCGCCTACTCACCGGGCGTTGCGTATGCGTGCAAGGTGAACGAGGCGAATCCGGCCGAGGCCGCGACGCTGACATCGCGCGCCAACCTAGTCGGCGTGATCACCAACGGTACCGCGGTGCTCGGGCTGGGCAATATTGGACCGCTCGCCGGCAAGCCGGTCATGGAAGGCAAGGGCTGCCTGTTCAAGAAGTTCGCCGGCATCGACGTGTTCGATATCGAATTAAACGAGCGCGACCCCGACAAGCTGGTCGACATCATCGCCGCGCTCGAA
>DASPUW010000267.1:0-4902 GCA_035622675.1 Burkholderiales bacterium
TCATCCTGGTCTTGTGTGAAGTCATTTGGATATCACCTGATTCTTGTCCGTACTCATCATGGGTTGCTTCCCCTCCAGCACGTCGGCCACGGTCTCGACCATGAGCCACGACGAGCGCGCCCCTGGGTCCATGTGACCCACACTGCGCGCGCCGAGAAACGAAGCGCGCCCGCGCACCGCCTGCATGGGCACAGTCGCAGCCGCGGCCGCTTGAGCAGTAGCGCGTAACTCGGTGTACACGTCCCCGCCGCTCCGCCGAAGCGTCTCGAGCACCGGCACCAGCACATCCAGCATGGTCTTCATCTTCACGTCCGACTTGCCCCGCATCTTCACGGCATCCACCGCCTTCGAGAATGCCTCCACCAGCGCAGCGCGCGTCGGAGATTCGGGAAACGCCTTGCCCAGCGTCATGAACAAGGTGCCGTAAAGCGGTCCTGATGCGCCGCCGACCTTCATCACCAGGGTCATCCCCACGGCTTTCAGTGCTTCGTTCACCGGCAACGCGGAAGTCTTGTCGAGATCACCCAGCACCGCTTCGAAGCCACGCTTCATGTTGATCCCGTGATCGCCGTCGCCGACAGCCTGGTCGAGCGCAGTCAGCTCCTCGGCATGATCGATTACGCAGCGGGCGACTTCGCCGATGAGCTTGCGTTGCAGCTGCGCATCGATCTGCATCCGCTGCCTCCGTCAAGCCGGGATGCGCCGCCCGGCGGCGTCGAAATAGGTGGGATCGGTCAGCTCGACCGACAGCGCGTCTCCCGGCTTCCAGCGCGCATGCGGATTTGCGAGCGTCACCAGGCTGTGGCCGCCGACCTCGAGGTGCAAGTGATTCTGATCACCGAGGTGCTCGATCCGCTTGAGCAGGCCCTGCGCCGCTCCGTTGTGCGCACGGGCAATGCGCAGTTGTTCGGTGCGAGCGCCGATGGTGTGCGTTCCTCGCGGGGCGGCCGGCGTCGGCAGCACACCGGCCGGAATGAGGTTGATGGCGGGCGTGCCCAGGTGCGCAGCAACGTAGGTGTTGGCCGGACGTTCGTAGACCTCCCGCGGGCTGCCGACCTGCACCAGCTTGCCCTCCGACAATATGCCGATACGGGTGGCCATGGTCATGGCCTCGATCTGATCGTGCGTCACGTACAGGATCGTCGCACCCAGCTCGGACTGGATGCGTTTCAACTCGAGCCGCAACTCCGCTCGCAGCTTGGCGTCGAGCGAAGACAGCGGCTCGTCCATCAGGTAAATAGCGGGCGAGCGCACCAGTGCGCGGCCGATTGCCACGCGCTGCATCTCGCCTCCGGAAAGCCGTGTTGCCCGATTGGTGAGCTTCGATTCGATATGCAGCAGCTCGGCAACGCGCTGAACAGCGCGCCGTACCTCGTCTTCGGGCTGACGCCGCGCCGGCGAGCGCAGAGGAAATGCGAGGTTGTCGTATACAGTGAGATGCGGGTAGAGCGAGTACTGCTGGAAGACGAAGGCGACGTCTCGCACGGCTGGCGGCTCGGCCGTCACGTCTCGTCCTGCGATGCTCACGTGACCTTCGTCGGGACGATCCAAGCCCGCTACGACGCGCAGCGTGGTGGTCTTGCCAGCGCCGGTTGGACCCAGCAGCACCATGAGCTCGCTGTCCGCGATATCGAGCGACAGCTCCCCGATCGCCGTGATGTCGCCGAAGCGTTTGGTCACCCCGGACAGACGCACCTCAGCCATCGAGCGCTCCTTCGTACAGGGCGCTGCGCAGCGCCCGACCCGAGCTTGCGTCGAACAGCACCAGGCGCTCGGCGCGCAACGCGAGCCCCACGCTGTCCCCGATGCCGACTGTTCGGGACGCCGGAATCCGCGCCTTCACTTGTCCATGTGGGGTGTTGACGGTCACGATCTGCGTGGTGCCCAGATACTCGGCGCCGAACACGCGCCCGCGCAGGGCGCTTTCGTCGGCGAGCTGGACATGCTCCGGCCGCAGGCCGAGGGCGAGCTTCCCGGCTGCCTCCTCGCGCAACTGCGGCACATCGAGCTCGGCGCCATTCACTCGCACCCTCCGGTCCCCGGGACGCACCGCGCCGTCGAAGCGCAGAAAGCTCATCGGCGGCGAGCCGATGAAGTCGGCCACGAACATGCTGGCGGGCTGGTCGTAGATCTCCTGTGGCGTGCCAACCTGCTCGACAACGCCCTGGTTCATCACCGCAATGCGATCGGCCATGGCCATCGCCTCGAGCTGGTCGTGAGTGACGTAGACGGTGGTGGCGCCGATGCGCTCATGCAGCTGGCGCAGCTCGGCGCACATCAGCCGCCTGAACTCGGCGTCCAGTGCACCGAGCGGCTCGTCCATCAGAAAGGCCTTGGGGCGGCGCACGATGGCGCGGCCCAACGCAACGCGTTGGCGATCGCCGCCCGACAATCCCCCCACGCCGCGCTTCAGCAGGTGTTCGATGCGCAGCAGCCGCGCGGTTTCCTCGACCCGTTTGCATACTTCCTCGCGCGGCACCCGCTGCGATCTGAGCGGATAGGCGATGTTGTTGAACACGCTGAGGTGCGGGTAGAGCGCGAACATCTGGAACACGAACGCGATATCGCGCTGCGAGGCGCGCAGAAACGCGACGTCCTCCGCGTCCAGCAGGATGCGGCCCTGCGTGGGCAGCTCGAGGCCCGCGATCATCCTCAGGGTAGTGGTTTTGCCGCAGCCCGACGGCCCCAGCATCACGAAAAACGACCCATGCTCTACGGTGAAGCTCGACTGCTTCACGGCGGCAAACTCACCGAACTGCTTGCGCAGATTTTCGACGCGGATCTCGGCCACGAGCGCTCAGTCCGGGAAATGGCTCACGACCACGAAGGCCAGCGTGCCGGCCAGGATGGTCACGAACGAGTAGGTATAGAGCGACAGCGCGAACGGCTGCATCAGCATGAACACGCCAACGCCGATGAGAGCGGTGGCAGCGGCTTCCCACGGCCCGCGGCGGAACAGCCGCCGGCTTCGCACCGTTGGATGGGCCTGCGCGTTCATCGCCGCAGCGCTCCAAAAGTGATGCCGCGCAGCAGGTGTCGGCGCAGCAGCACGGTGAACACCACGATCGGGATCAGGAACAGCGTGGTCCCTGCCGCCACCGCCGGCCAATCCTGCCCGCCCTCGCCGATGATGATGGGTATGAAAGGCGGAGCGGTCTGCGCTTCTCCGGAGGTCAGCAGCACGGCGAACGCATACTCGTTCCAGGCGAAGATCAGACAGAAGATCGCCGTCGCCGCGATCCCCGTGCTGGCTTGCGGCAGCACTACCTTCCAGAACGCCTGGAAGCGGGTGTAGCCGTCCACCATGGCTGCCTCTTCGTATTCGCGCGGGATTTCGTCGATGAAGCCTTTGAGGAGCCACACCGCAAGCGACACGTTGACTGCGGTGTAGAGCAGGATCATGCCCAGCAGGGTGTCCGACAGCCCGACCTGCCGGTACATGAGGTAGATCGGGATCGCCACCGCGATCGGCGGCATCATGCGCGTCGACAAAATGAAGAACAGCAGATCGTCGCGCAGCGGCACGCGAAAGCGCGAGAAGGCGTAGGCCGCGAGCACACCCAAAAACACAGCCAGGAAGGTGGAGCCGAAGCCGATGATCAGCGAGTTCGTGTAGCGCTGACCGAACTTCGACGGGCCTGCGATCACCATGTTGCGCGAGCGGACCAGCTCGTCGTACCAGGTCTGCGCCTTCGGCAGCGTCGCAATGTACTCCGGCGTTTGCCGGCTGCGCGTAGTGAACAGGTTGACGTAGCCCTCGAGGGAGGGCTCGAACACCACCTTCGGCGGATAGGAGATCGAGTCGGGCGGCGTCTTGAATCCAGTCAGGAAGATCCACACGAGCGGCAGCATTGACAGCAGCGCGTAGAAGACGACCACGACACCCGCGACGCGCTTGGTCCACGGCGTGGGCTCGACGACCGAATGGGCGGCAGCGCTCATCGATTCTTTACCGCGTTGAGCGCCTTCACATAGATGTTGGCGGCGCCGAACACCGTAACAAACAAAATAATGGCCAGCGCCGACGAGTAGCCGGTGCGCCACTTCTCGAACGCCTCACGCTTGAGCGTGATCGACACGACTTCGGTGGTGGAGCCCGGTCCGCCCGACGTGAGCAGATTCACCATGTCGAACATCTTGAAGTTCTCCATGGCACGGAACAGCACGGCGAGCATCAGAAACGGCAGCACCATCGGTACCGTGACCGTCCAGAACTGGCGCCACACGGAGGCGCGGTCCACCTCCGCCGCCTCGTAGATGCTCTCCGGGATCGAGCGCAGGCCAGCCAGGCAGATGAGCATGACGTACGGCGTCCACATCCACACGTCGACCAGCACGATGGCCCACGGCGCGAGGCGCACCTCTCCGATCATTTCGAACGAGCTGGGGTCGATGCCGGTAACGAAAGAGATCACATGGTTGTACAGGCCGATCTGCGGCTGGAACAGGAAGCTCCAGAATGTGCCCACCACCGCGGGCGACAGCATCATCGGCAGCAGGATGACCGTGGTCCACAAGCTGTGCCCACGGAAGCGTTTGTTGATGAGCAGCGCCAGCGCAAAGCCGATCAGCACTTCGAGCAGGATCGACCAGAACACGAAATGAGCGGTCACCTGCATCGAATGCCAGATGTCCGGATCGCTGAGGACGCTGCGGTAGTTGTCCAGACCGACCCAGTCGAGCGCCCGGTTGGCGCGGTTGGCCTTGAAGTTGGTGAACGAGAGCTGGATCGTCCAGATCAGCGGGAAGATGTTGATCGCCAGGAGCAGCAGGATCGTCGGGGCGATGAAGGCCCAGGTGATCGCGCGATCGGAGACTCCGCGCAGCCGGCGGGACAACGCCTCGGGAGTGTTCCTCGCGGCGCGGCGCGCAAGCTCGGGCGCCACGGTCGAATCAGGCATG
>DASPUW010000268.1:0-8249 GCA_035622675.1 Burkholderiales bacterium
CTGGTACAGCGCGACGAGCTATCACATGATGGGGATTCCGACCCAGATGTTCACGCCGATTTTCGTGGTGAGCCGCACCTCGGGCTGGTCGGCACACGTCATCGAGCAGCGCATCGACGGCAAGATCATCCGTCCGAGCGCTAACTACGTCGGCCCGGAGAATTTGAAGTGGGTGCCGATCGAGCAAAGGAAGTGAAGGGTGAATGCGTGAATGAGTGAAGGGTAATAGTGAGTTAACCCTTCACCGAAGCCGCCCGAATCGCGAGCACCATAAGGTCTATGTCCATACACGTCTCGAACGTCCGCCCCGCTCCCGACCAGGTTCTGGTCGACATCGCGGATTACGTGCTCGGCCACGACATCGCGAGCCCGGAGGCCTACAACACTGCGCGCCTGTGCCTGATGGACACGCTCGGATGCGGCCTCGAAGCGCTGTCCTATCCGGCCTGCACCAAGCTGCTCGGCCCGATCGTGCCAGGCACGGTGGTTCCGCACGGGTCCAGAGTGCCCGGCACCCAGTTCCAGCTGGACCCGGTGCAGGCCGCGTTCAACATCGGGACGATGATCCGCTGGCTGGACTTCAACGACACCTGGCTGGCGGCGGAATGGGGCCATCCGTCCGACAACCTCGGAGGTATCCTCGCCACGGCCGACTGGCTGGCACGCGGCGCGATCGCCGCAGGCCGCAAGCCTGCTTCGATGCGCGAAGTCCTCACGGCCATGATCAAGGCGCACGAGATCCAGGGCGTGCTCGCACTGGAAAACAGCTTCAACCGCGTCGGACTGGATCACGTCGTGCTGGTGAAAGTCGCGAGCACGGCGGTTGTGACCAAGCTGCTCGGCGGCACGCGAGACGATGTCGTGAACGCACTGTCGCAGGCGTGGGTAGATGGCCAGGCGCTGCGCACGTATCGGCATGCGCCAAACACCGGCTCGCGAAAAAGCTGGGCGGCGGGCGACGCCACCAGCCGCGCCGTTCGCCTGGCGCTCATCAGCATGAAGGGCGAAATGGGCTACCCCTCCGTGCTGACGGCCAAGGCCTGGGGCTTCTACGACGCGCTGTTCAAGAGCGCGCAGTTCAAGCTTCAGCGCCCCTATGGCAGCTACGTGATGGAGAATGTGCTGTTCAAGATCTCCTTCCCCGCCGAATTTCACGCGCAGACTGCAGTCGAATGCGCAATGCAGCTCCATCCGCTGGTTAAGGACCGCCTGGATCAGATCCAGAAGATCGTCATCCGCACACACGAGTCGGCCATACGCATCATCGACAAGAAGGGGCCGCTCGACAATCCGGCCGACCGCGACCACTGCATTCAGTACATGGTCGCGGTGCCGCTGATCCTGGGGCATCTGACGGCGGCTGACTACGAGGACGATGTGGCGCGGGACCCGCGCATCGACGCCCTTCGCGACAAGATCGAATGCGTCGAGGACAAGCAGTTCAGTAAGGACTACCTCGACCCCGACAAGCGCTCTATCGCGAACGGCATCACTGTCCACTTCAGGGACGGGGCGCACACCGATGAAGTGGTCGTCGAGTATCCGATCGGACACCGCCGCCGGCGCAGGGACGGCATACCCCTGTTGGAGGCGAAGTTCAAGGCCAACCTGGCGCGCCGCTTCCCGCCCAGGCAGGCGCAGACGATCTTGGATTTGTGCCAGGATCAGAAACGCCTGGAGGCGGTGCCGGTGAACGAGTTCGTCGACCGGTTCGTCATTTGAACCGGGGAGCTTGCTCGAGTTCGATTCGCGGGCTCCTCGCAGGAGGCCAAGCATGACCAAGCAGCTCGCACCGATCGTGCTTCTCACGGCGGTGGCCGCGCTGGCCGCGGAGGCTCTGGCGCTCGATCTCCCCAAGCGTAAATCCGGTTTGTGGGACGTCAAGATCTCGCGCGCTAGCGCCAAGCGGCCGCCGCAGACGTTTCAGATGTGCATCGATCAAAGCACCGACGACATCGCGCTTCAGATGGGTGAAAGCTTCTCTCGGCAGGCCTGCTCCAAGCAGCAGATCCGCCGCGAGGGCAACCGGATCGTGGGCGACTCGGTGTGCAAGATCGGCGAGACCACTGCGACTAGCCACACGGTGGTCAGCGGGGATTTCGACCACACCTACCGGGGAGAGATCCACACCAAATACTCCCCGCCGCTCATGGGCACGAGCGAGAACCTGATGCTGATCGAAGGCAAATGGGCCGGCCCGTGCCAGCCCGATCAGCAGCCCGGCGACATGATCATGCCCAACGGCATGAAGATCAACATCAAACAGCTGCAAGTGCAGTAAAGCACCTCATCGTTCAAATTCTCGGGGATCATCTCATGCCTCACGCTCTGTTCGACAGCCTGCAGAATTTCACCCCGGCCCCGGGGAAAACCGCCAAGCTCTATTCCCTGCCCGCCTTGGAGAAGGCCGGGCTCGGGAAGATTTCGCGCCTGCCGGTGTCCATCCGGCTGGTGCTTGAATCCGTGCTGCGCAACTGCGATGGAAAGCGGGTGACCGAGGAGCATGTCCGCCGGCTTGCAAGCTGGGGACCGACCGCTCCGCGCACCGCCGAGATCCCCTTCGTGGTCGCGCGCATCGTGCTGCAGGACTTCACCGGAGTGCCGCTGCTGTGTGATCTGGCCGCCATGCGGGGGGTCGCGAACAAGATGGGCAAGAGCCCCAAGGTGATCGAGCCGCTCGTGCCGGTCGATCTAGTCGTGGATCACTCCGTGCAGATCGACTATCACGGCAATAGCAACGCGCTGGACCTCAACATGAAGATCGAGTTCAAGCGCAACGAGGAGCGCTATCAGTTCCTGAAATGGGGCATGCAGGCCTTCGACACGTTCAAAGTCGTTCCGCCCGGCATCGGCATCGTGCATCAGGTCAACCTGGAGTACCTCGGTCGCGGCGTGCATCACAAGGACGGCGTCTATTACCCCGACACGCTGGTGGGAACCGACTCGCACACCACGATGATCAACGCCATCGGAGCGGTCGGCTGGGGCGTGGGCGGCATCGAGGCCGAGGCCGGCATGCTGGGGCAACCCGTCTACTTCCTGACGCCGGACGTGGTGGGCGTGCACCTGAAAGGACGCCTGCGCGAAGGTTGCACGGCCACCGACCTCGTCCTGACCGTTACCGAGCTGCTGAGAAAAGAGAAAGTCGTCGGCAAGTTCGTCGAGTTTTTCGGCGAAGGCACGAGCAGCCTGACTGTTCCCGATCGCGCGACCATCGCGAACATGGCGCCCGAGTACGGGGCGACGATGGGCTTCTTTCCCGTCGACACAGCCACCATCGAATACTTCAAGGGCAGCGGACGCACGGCGGAGGAGATCAGCGCCTTCGAGGCCTACTTCAGGGCCCAGGGGCTGTTCGGCGTGCCCAAGGCCGGCCAGATCGATTACACCAGAGTCGTCGAGCTCGATCTCGCGAGCGTCACGCCTTCGCTCGCCGGCCCGAAGCGCCCACAGGACCGCATCGAGATAGGCAAGGTCAAGTCGGCCTTCACGCAACTCTTCTCCAAACCGGTCACCGAGAACGGCTTCGCGAAGAAGGCCGCAGACCTGCGTACGCGCTTCAAGACCAGAGATGGCGTCGATGTCGGCTCGGGCGACGTGCTGATCGCCGCGATCACCTCGTGCACCAACACGTCCAACCCCGGCGTGCTCATTGCGGCCGGATTGCTGGCCAAGAAAGCGGTAGACAAAGGGCTGACTGTCAGCAAGCACATCAAGACGTCTCTTGCGCCGGGCTCGCGCGTAGTGACCGAGTACCTCAAGGCGGCCGGGTTGTTGCCATACCTCGAGCAGCTGGGCTTCTACCTCTCAGCCTACGGTTGCACCACCTGCATCGGCAACGCGGGCCCACTGGAAGGCGGTATCGAGGAAGCCGTCGTGCGCAACGACCTCGTAGGCTGCGCGGTGCTGTCGGGCAACCGCAACTTCGAGGCGCGCATTCACCCGAACATCCGCGCCAACTTTCTCGCGTCGCCGCCGTTGGTGGTGGCGTATGCGATCGCCGGCACGGTGCTGAAGGACTTGATGACCGAGCCGCTCGGCATCGGCAAGGATGGCAAGCCGGTCTTCATCGGAGATGTATGGCCGTCGAGCGCCGAGGTGCACGCGCTGATGAAGTACGCGACCAACTCACAGGTCTTCCGCCGGCTCTACGGCGATTTCGCGCGCGGCAACCCGATGTGGAACGCTGTCTCATCGGCCTCCGGCCAGGTGTACAACTGGCCGAAGTCCACTTACATCGCCGAGCCCCCTTTCTTCGCGGACTTCGCGATGCGCCCGGGCAGCATCGGGAATATCCTCGGCGCGCGCGCACTCGGGATCTTCGGTGACTCCGTCACCACCGACCACATCAGCCCGGCCGGCTCGATCCAGGATACGTCGCCGGCCGGCCGCTACCTGCTCGAGCATGGTGTCGGCAAAGGCGACTTCAACAGCTACGGCGCCCGGCGCGGCAATCACGAAGTCATGATGAGGGGCACGTTCGCGAACGTGCGCATCAAGAACCTGATGGTGCCGCCGAAGGCCGATGGCTCGCGTGTCGAGGGCGGCCTCACGATCCATCAGCCGAGCGGGGAACGGCTGACCATTTATGACGCCGCTATGAAGTACATGGCGCAACGCACTCCAACTATCGTTTTCGGCGGGGAAGAATACGGCACAGGCTCCTCGCGTGACTGGGCTGCCAAGGGGCCGCTGTTGCTTGGGGTCAAAGCGGCGATCGCACGCAGCTTCGAGCGCATCCACCGCTCCAACCTGGTGGGCATGGGCGTCCTGCCCCTGCAGTTCAAGGGCCGCGACAGCGCCGAGTCGCTGGGGATCAAGGGCGACGAGGAATTCGACATCCTCGGCCTCGAAGGCGACATCAAGCCGCAACAGGATGTGACGCTCACGGTCAAGCGCAGCGACGGCTCGCATCAGGAGATCAAGCTCATATTGCGGATCGATACGCCGATCGAGGTCGATTACCACCGCAATGGCGGGATCCTGCCGTACGTCCTGCGCGAAATCCTGAAGGACGTCGGCAAAAGCAGCGCCGCAGCCTAGGGCGCTATTCGTCCAGGAAGCGGGCCGCGTCGTTCGGCGCCGCGCGTTCCGTGCGGTAGGAATGAATGCGGTGACCGGCGTCCGCGTAGCCGAACGAGACGCCGCACACGATTTTTCGGTCGCCGGGCAGTCCCATCAGCTCTCGCAGCAGGTCAGGATACGAGGCGAGCGCCGCCTGGGCGATGGAGTCGACGCCCAGACTGCGCGCCGCGAGCATGAAGGTCTGCACGTATAGACCGCAGTCGAGCATGCCATAGGCGCCGAGTGCCTCGTCCGTTGTCACGATGGCCACGTGCGGCGCACCGAAGAACCTGAAGTTCTCGAGCGATTGTTCGGCGGCCGCCGCCTTATCGTCGCGCCCGATGCCGAGCGACTGGTACAGCTGCACGCCGCACACCTTGCGCCGCTCCCGGTACGCGCCCAGATAGGCCCGAGGGAACGGGAAATCCGGTGCCGCCCGTCCACCGGAGCGGGCGTGCTCGTACAGTCTGCGACGCAACCGCTCCGTGCCCTCTCCTCGTGTGACGATGAGCTGCCAGGGTTGGCTGTTACACCACGACGGCGTTTGCTGCGACAGCTCGAGGATGCGCTGTATCGTCTCGTTCGACACCCGCTGGGGTTGAAACATCCGGGCGCTGTAACGAGAACTGACGGCCTGTTCGAAATCCATCATTCCGCCTTGGGCCGAAAGCGCTCGTCCACCTCGACCTGCAGCCCCTGTGTCAGACGGTTGCCCGCATTGGCAAGGGCCACGAGCTCGACCAGCTCCGCCAGGGTCTCGTCATCCATCCCCTTCTTGCGGGCCGCCGCGATGTGGGAGTTGATGCAGTAGTCGCAATTGTTGGTGATGCTCACTGCCAGGTAGATGAACTCCTTGGCGAGCGGGTCGATGCGCGAGTCCTGCACCATCACCTGCTTCATCTGGCTCCAGAAGCGCTTGAGCAACGGCGGATGCACCGCCAGCGCGCGCCAGATGTTGTTCACGTAGTCGGTGTTGCGGCTGCGCCGTATGTCGTCGAATACCGCGCGCACTTCCGCCGACGCATCCTTGTCCTGGACAAGCTTGACCTGAGCCATCGCGTGATCCTCCGTTCACCCAGAGCCGTCAATCTTAATACGCTTCTGCCACCCGGGCGCCGTCCGCCCGGAATTGGACAGCCAACCCGACAGGCCTCATAATCCGCCGCTTCGTCAAGCATATGGCAGCGATGAAGGTCCTGTTCGACCTGCTTCCCGTCATCTTCTTTTTCATCGCGTACACGGGCGCGAAGCATGCGCCCGACAGCGCGGCATCCGTCGTTTCCAGCCTTCTGAGTGGCTTGGGGATGAACGCTACGGTGGACGCGGAGCAAGCACCGCTTCTGCTCGCGACCGCCGTCGCGATCGTCGCGACATTCGCGCAGGTGGGCTGGCTGCTCGTGCGCAGGCGGAAGGTGGACAACATGTTGTGGATCAGCCTCGCCATTATCGTGGTGCTCGGCGGGGCCACGCTCGCGCTGCGAGATCCCACTTTCATCAAATGGAAACCCACCGTTCTCTATTGGACCTTCGCAGCCGTCCTGCTCGGGGCGAGTCTGTTCCTGAAGAAGAATCTGATCCGCACCATGATGCAGGGGCAGCTCTCTCTCCCGGACGCGATCTGGACGAGATTGAACTTGAGCTGGGTCGCGTTTTTCGTGCTGATGGGGGTGATCAATTTGTACGTCGCCTACAACTACTCGGAGAGCACCTGGGTGAGCTTCAAGCTGTTCGGCGGCATCGGCCTGATGATCGCGTTCGTCGTGGTCCAGGGTCTGATGCTGTCGCGGTTCCTGGAGAGCGAGCAGAGGAAGTAGTCGTGCCGCCTGCGTCTTACATCTCGTTCGCGCGGCACTAGCACCATGCCGACAGAAGTGGACAGCGTCGTCGCAGCGATCGAGCAGCGCCTCGCACGCCTGGAACCCGAGCTGCTGGAAATCTACGACGAGAGCGGTGAGCACGCCGGCCATGCCGGCGCGCGGGATGGCGGCGGGCATTATCAGGTTCTCATCGTTTCACGGCGCTTCGAGGGCGAGTCTCGCATCGAGCGCCACAGGATGGTGTACCAGGCACTCGACGTCATGCTGCACAAACAGGTACACGCACTTTCGATCACGGCTCTGACGCCGCAGGAGCTGCAGGAGGTGTTCCCATCGCAAGCGGGCCGCGGATAGCCGGCGAACCCCTGGCGGCGGCGGGCGTCCAAGGCCATGTCGCAGCCCTAACCTACCTAAATAAGGAAATTCATAATGCATCCCATGAAACTTGCCGCCATCGTCGCGTTGACCCTCGCGGGCGCGGTGGCCATGCCGTCCAGCTGGGGCGAGGACCAGACCAACGTGGCCGTCGTCAACGGCGTGCCTATCCCTCAATCCCGCGTCGATTTTGTCGTCAAGTCGCAGATCCAGCGCAGCCAGGGCCAGCAGAAGGACACCCCTGAGTTCCGGCAGCAGGTGAAGGACGTACTCATCACGCGCGAGGTGATCGCGCAGGAGGCGACGAAAGAGGGGCTGGACAAGAGCCCTGCCGTCCAGACCCAGCTCGAGATGGCCAAGCAGGACTTTGTCATTCAGGCCTACTTCGAGGATTTCATCAAGAACAATCAGCCGACTGATGAGCAGACTCGGGCCGAGTACGAAAAGATCAAAGCCCAGCAGACCGGCAACGGCGAGAAGATGGAATACAAAGTGCGGCACATCCTGATCAAGGTCGACCCCAACGCGGACCCGAAGAAGGCGAAAGCCGCCGAGCAGAAGGCCAAGGCCATCGTGGCGGAGCTGAACAAGGCGAACGGCAAAAACTTCGCCAAACTGGCCAGCACGAAGTCCGACGACCCGGGCACCAAGACACAGGGCGGCGAGCTGGACTGGACCGACGGCAGCAATCTGGTGAAGGAGTTCACCGATGCTATGGTCAAGCTCGAGAAGGGCAGCTACACCAAGACGCCGGTGAAAACTCGCTTCGGCTATCACATCATTCTGCTGGAAGACGTCCGGCCCATCGCATTCCCGCCCTACGATCAGGTGAAAGATCGCGTGCAGCAGGAGCTGATCAAGCAGGCGCGCGACAAGAAGATCGACGAGCTGCGCGCTGCCGCGAAGGTCGAATAGCGGGCATCGCTCGGGCGAGCGGATTCGGCGCGCTGGCGCCGACGCACGCTGGCAGCGACAAACGCAGGCCCGGGGGTG
>DASPUW010000269.1:0-15976 GCA_035622675.1 Burkholderiales bacterium
CCAGGTGCGAACCCTGAGTGCGCGGGTGCCGGGGCGTTCGAGGGTGCTTAGCTCAGTTGGTAGAGCGTCGCCCTTACAAGGCGAATGTCGGGAGTTCGAGCCTCTCAGCACCCACCAACCGGACTGCAGACAAGAGGATCGCGGCGGAACGCGGCCGCCTCGCGCTTCCGCGGCCTTCGGATCCGGGAACGCTGCAGTTGCGAGGAGTGGTAGTTCAGTTGGTTAGAATACCGGCCTGTCACGCCGGGGGTCGCGGGTTCGAGTCCCGTCCACTCCGCCAGATTTCTTGCAGGGGCGAACCGCGGTTCGCCCTTTTTCTTAAGCCGAAGCGCTGATCAGCCATGTTCGACTTCATACACAGACACAAGCGCCTTCTTCAGATCATCCTGGCGGTGCTGATCGTGCCGCCGTTCGCGCTGTTCGGCGTGGACTGGTACTTCCGCGGCGGCGATTCAGCCGATCAGGTGGCGCGCGTTGCGGGCACCCGCATCAGCCAGCAGGAGTACGGACAGGCGCTGCAACGGCGGCAGAACCAGATGCGGCAGATGCTCGGGGGCAAGGTGGATCCCGCCATGCTCGACAGCCCGGAGATGCGCCGCGCCGTGCTGAATCAGCTGATCGACGAGCGCGTTCTGTACCGCTCCGCGATCGCTTCGGGGATGACGGTGCCCAACGCGGAGCTGCAGGCGTTGATCGGCAACGAGCCCGCATTCAAGGACGATAGCGGCAAATTTTCCGCCCAGCGTTATCGCACGCTGCTGAAGGCGCAGGGCATGAGCGAAGGGATGTTCGAAGCAGAACTGCGTAAGGATCGGATCATCACCCGCAGCCGCAGCGCGATTGGCGCCACGGCGTTCGTCCCGCAAGCGGTGGTCGATCGCCTGTACCGTCTCGCGCGGGAAAAGCGGGAGGTGAGCCAGTACGTGCTGGAACCGGCTCAGTTCACCGCCAAGGCGAAGGTCACCCCGGAAGAGGCGAAGGCCTACTACGAGGCCCACAAGGAGCAGTTCGAGTTGCCCGAGAAAGTGAAGCTCGACTACGTCATCCTGTCGCTCGCGGGGGTGGAAAAGCGCATCAGCGTGACGCCCAAGGAGGTGCAGGAGGCCTACGAATCGCGTATCGGACAGCTTACCCGGCCCGAAGAGCGGCGCGCCAGTCACATCTTGATTGCGGCCGGTGCGAGCGCGACGCCGGAGCAGAAGGCAAAAGCGAAAGCGAAGGCCGAGGCGCTGCTGGCGGAAGCGAAGAAGAACCCGAAGGGCTTCGCGGAGCTCGCCAAGAAGAACTCGGAAGATCCGGGATCGGCGGCCGAGGGCGGCGACCTCGGCTTTTTCTCGCAGGGCAAGATGGTGAAGCCGTTCGACGATGCTGTGTTCGGCATGAAAGTCGGCGAAATTACCGGACCGGTCGAGAGCCCGTTCGGCTTCCACATCATCAAGCTCGAAGCCATCAAGCGCTCCGAAGCGCCGAATTTCGAAACGGTCAAGGCCAGCGTCGAGGAAGAGCTCAAGAAGAGCCGCGCGGCGCGGGCCTTCGCGCAGGAGGCGGACGAGTTCAGCAACCTGGTCTACGATCAGCCCGACAGCCTGCAGCCGGTGATGGACAAGTTCAAGCTCGCGCTGCAGTCGAGCGGCTGGGTCACGCGCCGCGGCGCGGAGCCGCCTCTGCTGGAAAACGAGAAGTTCCTGCGCGCGGTCTTCTCCGACAACGTGCTCAACAAGAAGCAGAACAGCGAAGCGCTCGAGATCGCCCCCAACATGCTCATCTCGGCGCGCGTCGTCGCGCACGAGCCCGCGAAGATGCGGGCGTTCGATGAAGTGCAGAAACAGATCGTCGAGGGCTTGACTATGCAGAAGGCGGGCGAACTCGCGCGTACCGAAGGGGAAGCGCTGCTCGCCCGTCTGCGGAAGGGCGAAGATGCGGGCGTGCGCTGGTCTGCAGCGCAGACCGTGTCGCGCGAGCGGCCCGAAGGGCTGCAGCCGGAGGCCGCGCAGGCCGTGTTTCGCGCCGACGCCGCCAAGCTGCCGGCGTTTGCCGGCGTGCAGCTCCCGGGAGGGCGCTTCGCGCTCTATCGCATCGGCAAGGTGATCGACGTTGAGGCCATCGATCCCGAGCAGCGCAAGGCGCTCGCCCGGCAGCTCGATCCGGTCGCCGGCCAGGAGGCGCTGGCTGCGCAGGTCACGGAGCTCAGACAGAAAGCGGACATCAAGGTCGACGAGAAGAAGCTCGAAAAACCGAGCTGACGCTCAATCAAGAACGGCGCCTTTGCGGTTCAATCATTACTCCGGCGCAGGGAACGCCGTGCTGCTGAAGCCGCAGTCGACGTGCACCACTTCACCCGTCACGCCGCTCGCGAGATCGCTGCACAGGAACGCCGCCACGTTCCCGACTTCCTCGGTAGTCACGTTGCGCCTGAGCGGCGCGGTGCGTTCGTTGTACGCCAGGATGCGGCCGAAGCTGCCGATTCCGGAGGCGGCGAGCGTCTTGATCGGCCCCGCCGAGATGGCGTTGACCCGGATGCCTTTGGGTCCCAGGCTGAGCGCCATGTACCGCGTGTTTGCCTCCAGGCTCGCCTTCGCGAGCCCCATCACGTTGTAGCTCGGCATCGAGCGCTCGGCGCCGAGATACGTTAGCGTGAGCAGCGCCGCATTGCGGTTCTGCATCAACGGCTGAGCGCCCTTGGCGAGTGCGGCAAAGCTGTAGCTGCTGACATCATGGGCGATGCGGAACGCCTCGCGCGTCACGCTGTCGAGGTAGTCTCCCGCCAAGGCCTCGCGCGGCGCGAAGGCGATCGAATGGACGATCCCGTCGAGCGCGTCCCAGCGCCCCGCGAGCGCGCCGAACAGAGTGTCGATCTGCTCGTCGCTCGCGACGTCGCAGGGAAGAATCACGTCGCTGCCGAACTCACGAGCCAGCCCCATGACACGGTCCTTGACCGCCTCGCCCTGAAAGGTAAAGGCGAGCACGGCCCCTTCCCGATGCATGGCCCGGGCGATGCCGTAGGCAATAGACCGGTTGCTGAGCAGGCCGGTGATCAGTATTTTCTTGTCGCTCAAGAACCCCATGCTGCCTCCCCACGACGAAGCGGTGATTATAGTCGAGGCCGGAGAGTGGGCTATCGTGTCGGACGGCGCATTAAAGCTCGGCCGCGTTTCGGGTACACTGCGCGGCCATGAAGGGCCTGATCCGCGCCTGCTCGTTGCTGACGCCCGCGCTGCTCGCGGCTTGCAGCTATCCCTGGAACAACCCGTATCCGGCGTCGCAGCAGCAGGCCAACATCCTCTTCTCCTCGTTCCGTGAACGCCCCAAGCACCTCGATCCGGTGCAGGCGTACTCGGACAACGAGTATCAGCTGATCGGCAACATCTACACGCCGCCGCTCCAGTATCACTATCTCAAGCGTCCGTATCAGCTGATCCCATTCACCACGGAGCACATGCCGCTCCTCACGTATTACGACAAGAACGACCGGCCGCTCCCGGACAAGGCGGATTCCAAGAGCATCGCGTACAGCGTGTACGAGATACGCATCAAGCCGGGGTTCAAATATCAGCCGCATCCTGCTTTCGCGACCAACCCGGACGGCCGCCCGACCTACTTCAACATTGGGCCTGCCGACCTGCGCAATGTGTTCGAGCTGAGCGATTTCAAGCAGACTGGCACGCGCGAGCTGATCGCCGACGATTACGTCTATCAGATAAAGCGGCTGGCGCACCCGCGTCTGCATTCGCCCATCTTCGGGCTCATGAGCGAGTACATCATCGGCCTCGGCGAGTACGCGGAGAAGCTGAAGGTCGCGGCAAAAGAGCTGCCGCCCGGAGGCTACCTCGATCTCGACAAATACGAGCTGCCCGGCGCCACCGTGGTCGACCGCTACACTTATCGCATCAAGGTGAAGGGCAAGTATCCGCAGTTCCAGTACTGGCTGGCCATGCCCTTCTTCGCTCCGATTCCGGCGGAGGTGGACCGGTTCTACTCGCAGCCCGGCATGGCGGAGAAGAACATCTCGCTGGACTGGTACCCGGTGGGTGCTGGCCCCTACATGCTCACTGTGAACAACCCGAACCGGCAGATCGTTCTGGAGCGCAATCCCAACTTCCCCGGTGAGCCGTATCCGAGCGAAGGCGAGCCGGACGACGAAGCTGCGGGTTTGCTGAAGGATGCCGGCAAGACCATGCCGTTCATCGACCAGTGGCAGCTAAGCCTCGAGAAGGAAGCGATCCCGAACTGGAACAAGTTTCTGCAGGGCTACTACGACGTGTCGAGCATCAGCTCCGACAACTTCGACCAGGTCATCCAGATGTCGGGAACCGGCGAGCCGCAGCTCACGCCGGCGATGGAGCGGCAGGGCATTCGCCTGCAGACGACGGTTGCGCCGACCGTCGCCTACACTGGATTCAATATGCTCGATCCGGTGGTCGGAGGTGATTCCGAGCGTGCGCGCAAGCTGCGCCAGGCGATCTCGATCGCGATCGACGAGGAGGAGTCGATCTCGATCTTCCTCAACGGGCGCGGCATTCCCGCACAGGGGCCGATTCCGCCGGGGATCTTCGGCTACAAGGAAGGCGAGGCTGGGATCAATCACTACATGTACGACTGGGTCAACGGAGCCCCGCAGCGCAAGTCTATCGACTACGCCAAGAAGCTGCTGGCGGAGGCGGGTTATCCCGACGGCATCGACTCGGCGACGGGCACGCCGCTGATCATTTATTTCGACACCGCCGCGGTGGGACCCGAAGCGAAATCCTCGATGGACTGGCTCGTCCGGCAATTCCAGAAGATCAACCTGCAGCTCGTGATCCGTCCCACCGACTACAACCGGTTCCAGGACAAGATGCGCAAAGGCACCGAGCAGATGTATTCGTGGGGCTGGAACGCCGATTACCCGGATCCGGAGAATTTCCTGTTTCTGTTCCACGGCCCGCAGAGCAAGGTGAAGTCGAGCGGCGAGAACGCATCCAACTACGCTAACCCTGACTTCGACCGGCTGTTCGAGCGCCTACGCGAAATGGAGAACGGGCCGGAGCGCCAAGCGCTGGTGGACGAGGCCGTGGAGGTTCTGCGCCGCGATGCGCCGTGGGTCTGGGGCTTTTACCCGAAGGACTACAGCCTGGTGCAGCAGTGGGTGTTCAACCGCAAGCCGGCGAGGATGGCGCACACCGGGCTCAAGTACCAGCGTGTCGATCCCGACCTGCGTGAAACCATGCAGCGGAAGTGGAATGCGCCCATCGCCTGGCCGCTGCTAGTCGTGGTCCTGGTGTTGGGCCTCGGGCTCCTACCCGCCGTGATCGTCTACCGGCGCCGGGAGCGCTCCGGCGCCCTCGCTCCCGTCCGCCGACCGGCCTGATCATGCTCGCATACCTCGTCCGGCGCCTGCTGTATGCGATCCCGATCCTGATCGGGGTGAATCTGATCACCTTCGCGCTGTTCTTCTATGTCAACTCGCCGGACGACATGGCGCGCATGCAGCTTGGACAGAAGCGCGTGACGCCGGAGGCGATCCAGAAGTGGAAGGAGGAGCGCGGCTACAACCGGCCGATGCTATTCAACGCGGCCGCCAAGTGCGAGCAGCCGCTGTTCGGCTGGAGCGCATTGCCGAAGCTCTGCCACGAGAAGCTGACCGACACGATCTTCTTCGACAAGTCGGCCAGCATGTTCTGGTTCGACTTCGGGCGCGCCGAGATCGACGGGCGGGACATCGGGCGCGAGATCAGGCTGCGCATGGGCCCGAGCCTCGCGGTCACGATCCCGAGCTTTCTCATCGGGCTCGCCGCCTTCCTGACCTTTGCCCTGATCCTCGCCTTCTTCCGCGCCACCTACGTGGATTTCATCGGTGTGGTGCTGTGCGTCGCCGCGATGTCCATTTCAGTCTTCTTCTACATCATCGGCGGGCAGTGGCTGATCAGCAAGCTGTGGCACCTGGTGCCGATCTCGGGCTTCGGCTACGGGCTGGACGCCTGGCGTTTTGTGGTGCTGCCGGTCGCGCTGGCAGTGCTGGCAGGTGTCGGGGCGAGCACGCGTCTGTACCGCACCATCTTCCTGGAGGAGATCGGCAAGGACTATGTGCGCACGGCGCGCGCCAAGGGGTTGCCCGAGGGACGCGTGCTCTCGCGTCACGTCCTGCGCAACGGACTCATTCCCGTGCTGACCGGTGTCGTGGTCGGGATTCCGACCCTGTTCATCGGCAGCCTGGTGTTCGAGTCCTTCTTCGGCATACCAGGGCTCGGCAGCTACACGATCGAGGCGATCCGCTCTCAGGATTTTCTGGTGGTGCGCGCCATGGTGTTTCTCGGCGCTGTGCTCTACATCGTCGGCCTGATCCTCACCGACATCTCCTACACGCTCGCGGACCCGCGCGTGCGGTTCCAATAGACTGCCATGCCCTTCATACCCGTGATCCTGTGGACTGACCGGCTAGTCTTCCTGTTGGTCGCGGTGATGATCGTAAGCGCCTGGTACATCCGTCGCCACGAGCATCTGCGTGCGCCCTGGGGGAAAGTGGCGCGCAGCCGCTATGGCATGTGCTCGCTGGTCGTGTTGAGCGTGTTCGTCGTGATCGGCCTGCTCGATTCGATGCACTATCGCCCGCGCCTGGAAGCGAAAACGGCGGAGGGCAAGGTCAACTATGCCGTAGAGGTGCGCAGCGTGTTCGACGCTCTGGTCGCGCCGCTCGGGCGGCGCCTCGAGAAAACCTACTCGGCGCCGTTTGCCGCCTACTCCTTTTCCAAGGAAACCATCCAGCGGCCCGACGGAACGCAGGCGCGCGAGTTTCCGCGGCTCAAGTTCGGCGGCGCGCACCTGAAGGATCCCGCGCAGGAGTTGGTGCCCGACGTGCTGCGCGGCATGATCGGCGGGATCGGCGTCGCGGCCGTGCTGTGGATCGTGCTCACCATGGTGATCGCGGCCTGGCTGGCCGGCGCGCACAAATCGGACTTCGGGCCGATGTTGTCCGCCATCATCCACGGGACGACCGAAGTGCCGTGGCGCGCGATGCTCGTGACGGCGGGCTTCGTTCTGGCCGTTGCCGTCCCACTCGCGCTCCTGAGCTCGCGCTACCACGTGCTCGGCACGGACAAAGTCGGCCAGGACGTGTTCTATGAGGCGCTCAAAAGCATTCGCACGGGGCTGGTCATCGGTACGCTCACGACGTTGGTCATGCTGCCGTTCGCGCTCCTGCTGGGAGTGATGGCGGGCTACTTCGGCGGGTGGATCGACGATGCCATTCAGTACGTCTACACCACGCTGAACGCCATCCCAGGCGTGCTGCTGATCGCCGCCGCGGTGCTAATCACGCAGGCCTGGATGGACCTTCATCCGGAGATGTTCGAAACCGTCAGCCAGCGTGCCGACGTGAGGCTACTTTTCCTCTGCATCATCCTGGGGATCACCAGCTGGACCGGTCTGTGCCGGCTGTTGCGCGGCGAAGTCCTCAAGCTGCGGGAGCTGGACTACGTGGAGGCCGCGCACGCGTTCGGCGTCCCTCCCTGGCGGGTCATCACCCGCCATCTGGTGCCGAACGTCATGCACATTGTGCTGATCACGATCGTGATGGAGTTCAGCGGACTGGTGCTGGCCGAAGCTGTGCTCTCCTATGTTGGGGTGGGCGTCGACCCGTCGATGATCAGCTTCGGCACCATGATCAACAGCGCGCGCCTGGAGCTGGCGCGAGATCCCATGGTGTGGTGGTCGCTCGCCGCTGCGTTCGTATTCATGTTCCTGCTGGTGCTGTCGGCCAACCTGTTCTCGGACTCGGTGCGCGACGCTTTCGATCCGCGCGTGCGCACCGGCACCGCCGCGCAGTTGCGCCGGCTGTTGACACGCCCGGCACAAGCCACTTGATGCGCGAGCCGCGATGAGCGCGAATCCCACCCTGCTGGAAGTCAAGCACCTGCACACCTGGCTCGCGAGCGGCGACACGGTGGTGCGAGCGGTCGACGGCCTGTCGTTCAGCATCGAGGCCGGCGAAACCTTCGCCCTGCTGGGAGAGTCGGGCAGCGGCAAGTCGATCACCGCCCTGTCGATCATGCGGCTGCTGCCGGACGCGGGCCGCGTCGTCGCGGGGCAGGTGCTGATGGACGGCGTGGACGTGCTGACTCTCCCGGAGACCGCCATGCGCAGTGTGCGCGGCGCGCGCATCGCCATGATCTTCCAGGAGCCCGCGACCAGCTTGAACCCTGTGATGCCGGTGGGCGATCAGATCGGCGAGGTGCTCGAGCGGCACTTGGGTTTGCCAGACGATGCCGCGCGGCGGCGCGCGCTCGAGCTGCTCGACTCCGTGCGCATTCCCGATTCGAAGCAGCGCATCGACGAATACCCGTTTCAGATGTCGGGCGGCATGAAGCAGCGCGTCATGATCGCGATGGCGCTCGCCTGCAATCCGGCCTTGCTGATCGCGGACGAGCCCACCACCGCGCTCGATGTGACGATTCAGGCGCAGGTGCTCGAGCTGCTGCGCGAGCTGCAGGCCAAGGCCCGCATGTCCGTGCTACTGATCACGCACGACCTCGGTGTGGTCGCGCAGATGGCGCACCGCGTCGCCGTCATGTATGCGGGAGAGATCGTCGAGCTCGCGCCGGCGGCGACCTTCTTCGCGCGGCCCGCACATCCGTACTCCAAGAAGCTGTTCGAGTCGGTGCCAGATGCGGCTCACCGCCACGGCGCACTGGCCGTGATCCCGGGGACGGTGCCGGCGTTGTCGCAGGAGTTCTTCGGATGCCGCTTCGCGGACCGCTGCGACTTCGCCTGGGAGCGTTGCCGGAACGAGGCGCCCGCGGCGCTGGAGATCGGCGCAGGCCACACCGTTCGGTGTCACCTGTACGACGAGCGTGACAAAACGGCAGCGGGTCGCTCGGCGATGGTTCGCGAGCGCGTCGCCGTGGCAAGCGCACCCGAGGCTGTGCCTGCCCCGCTGCTCGCTGTCGATGATCTGAAGGTCTACTTTCCGATCCGCAAGGGCATCTTCCGGCGCGTCGTCGCGCAGGTGAAGGCGGTGGACGGCGTGTCGCTCGAGATCACCTCGAGCCGCACGCTCGCGCTGGTGGGCGAGTCCGGTTGCGGCAAGACGACCGTCGGAAAAGGCATCCTGCGGCTAGTGCCGGTGACCGACGGCAGCGTGCGCTTCGAGGGCGTCGATCTCGGCACTCTGACGCCCGGTGCGTTGCGGCCGCTGCGCAAGGACTTCCAGATCGTGTTCCAGGATCCCTACAGCTCGCTCGACCCGCGCATGCGCGTGGTGGAGATCGTGGAGGAGGGCATGCAGTCGCTCGGCATGAGCACCGGGTCGAACCACGAGCGCGTCGACGAGCTGCTGCAGCAGGTCGGCCTTTCGCCCGACATGAAGTACCGCTATCCGCACGAATTTTCCGGTGGGCAGCGTCAGCGCATCGCCATCGCGCGCGCTCTGGCCGTGCAGCCGAAGCTGCTGATCTGCGACGAGCCGACTAGCGCGCTAGACGTCTCGGTGCAGGCGCAGATCCTCAACTTGCTCAGGGAGCTCCAGCAGCGTCTGGGGCTCGCCTACCTGTTCATCACGCACAACATCTCGGTGGTGGAGTTTCTCGCGCACGAAGTGGCCGTCATGTACCTGGGACGCATCGTCGAGAGAGGCACCGTGGACGAGGTGCTGCGCGCGCCGAAGCATCCTTACACCAAGGCGCTGCTGTCAGCCGTTCCCGTCGTCGATCCCGTCGCCAAGCGCGAGGTGATCCGCTTGCAGGGCGAGCTGCCGTCGCCGGTCAACCCGCCTTCGGGCTGCCACTTCCACCCGCGTTGCCCGCAGGTCATGCCCGAATGCCGGCAGGCTTATCCGGGCGCGACACCGCTGTCGGCGACGCACAGCGTGCGCTGTTTCTTGTACGGCAAAGGAAAATGACCCGCGCCGCCTGAGCGGCGGCGCGTGCGGTCAGTTGGAGGCGCGCCGGACGTGGCGGCGATGCGTGTGTCTTGTGGCGCCGGCACCCGTGTAGATCACGAGGCTCTGACCGACGCGAAGCTCGTTCGACTTGAGCCCGTTCAGCGTCTTGATGCGCGCGACGCTCGTGTGGTGCTTACGCGCGATGGTGGAAAGCGTGTCGCCCGGGCGGACGCGGTAGCGCACCGATGCCGCCGATTCTTCGGGCGAGGCCTTGAAGTCGCTCAGGTTGTACGTCTCGTCGAGATTGGTCTCGGCGTCTTCGCCTTCGAGCGGCACGAGCAGCATCTGGCCGGGCTGCACGCGTTTGCGGCCGCTCAATCCGTTGACCTCCTGCAGGCGGTCCATTCCGATATTGAACTTCTGCGCGACGCTCTCCAGCGTCTCGCTGTTCTTCATCGCATAGGTCTGCCACGTGACCAGGGGCTCGCCGTTCTGCTCGAGGTTGGCGTGGAACTCGTCCACTTTGTCGATCGGCAGCAGGATCTGACGCGTGTTCGCGCGGATGATGACCGGCCGGCTGTAGGCCGGGTTGAGCGAGCGGAATTCCTCCACCGGCATGTCCGCCAGCTTGGCGGCCTTCGCGATATCCATGTGGCCGGGCGCGTTGACGACGGTGAAATACGGCTGGTCGGGAATCGAGTCGAGCGCGAAATCGAGCATGTCGGGCTGCGAGATGATGTTCTTCACGGCCTGCAGCTTGGGCAGATAGTTGCGCGTCTCGCGCGGCAGCTTGATGCTGAAGTAGTCGGTCTTCTTGTGGCGGGCGCGGTTCCGGACGATCGCGCGCTCCACCCCGTGCTCGCCGCAGTTGTATGCCGCCAGCGCCAGCTCCCAGCTGCCGAACTGCTCGTACAGCGACTGCAGGTAATCGAGCGCCGCATAAGTGGCGGCCAGCACGTCGCGCCTGCCGTCGTACCAGAAATTCTGCTGCAGCCCGTACTTCTTTCCGGTCGAGGAGATGAACTGCCACATACCCGCGGCGCGCATGCGCGAGTAGGCCTGCGGGTTGTACGCGCTCTCGATCATCGGCAACAGCGCGATCTCGGTCGGCATCTTGCGCTTTTCGAGCTCCTCCACCACAAAATAAAGATACAGGCGGCTGCGCTCGATCATGCGCTGCACGTATTCGGGACGGTTCAGGTACCAGGCCTCGTGCCGCGCTACCAGCGAGCTGTTGACCTCGTTCAGCGCAAAGCCGGCCCTGATGCGTTCCCACAGATCGCGGTATTTGGGCGGCGGGGGCGGATCGAGCAACTGGCCGACCGGGTCCGCACTCGGCCGAGCGTTGCCAAGGAGGGGCGGCTCTGAATTCGCGGCGTCTGCAACTGGGGTCGTTGACGCTGGAGCGGATTCCCACACCGGAACTGGTGCAGAGGGTGCCACTACGGTGGGAGGTGGATCAGTCGTCACGAGCTTCGGGTTCACCACGGTCGACGACGTGGGGTTCGAGGGCGTGAGCGGCCAGCCTGCCGCGGACGCGTACGGCGTCAGCAGCAGAAGTGCAATCGCAACGAGTGGAGGTTTCAGCGTCATTGGTGGTTGTTCTCGCGCCGGTTTCGATGCTAGCCCGGAAATATTTTTCGCGTCAAGCACTTATTCGACAACATGCGCTTGCATTTCACGTTTGGCCAGGACCGCCCCAAGCAAACGCAAAAAGCGGGCCGCATTCGCCTGTACGAGACAGGCGCGGCAGGGATTGGTCGCGCGATCAAGGCCTTTCCCCCATAATAGGTGCGCCTCAAAACGCGCGCCCTGCTTGCAGGCGCTAACCATGACGCCAAACGGATCGCTGACGGCCGATTTGCAGGCCTGGTTCGAAACCCCGCTGGGTGCCTACCTGCTGGCATCCGAGCAGTCGTATTTCGACCAGGAGGTGGCGGACGTGTTCGGCTTCAACGCGCTGCAGCTTGGCATGTGCAAGCAGGACTTCCTGCGCGCGAACCGCATGCCGTTCCACTGCCGGGTGAGTCCGCTTGGCCCGGACGGGCACGGTGCCGCGCAGCTGCGCAGCGACTTACACGCGCTTCCCATCTTGAGCAACAGCGCGGATTTGGTACTGCTCCCGCACGTGCTCGAGTTCAGCGACAGCCCGCACCAGGTGCTGCGCGAGGTGGTGCGCATACTGATGCCCGAGGGCCACGTGATCGTCTCCGGCTTCAACCCGTGGAGCTTGTGGGGCGCGCGCCAGGCTTTCGACCGCAGGAGCCAGGAGCTGCCTTGGTGCGGGCAGTTCATCAACCTGCCGCGGCTGAAGGACTGGATGGCACTGCTCGGCATCGAGATCGCCGCCGGACGCATGTGCTGCTACATCCCGCCGGTCGTGAGCCAGCGCTGGATCGAGCGCCTGTCCTTCCTGGAAGCGTCCGGCGACCGCTGGTGGCCGTTCGCCGGCGGCGTATATTTCCTGCACGGCGTGAAGCGCGTACCGGGGATGCGTGTGATCACGCCGCAATGGAAGGTAAGCCGCGCGAAGAGCAAGAGTCTGGCGACGATCCCGCAGCGCGTGCAGGACAGCGAAGAGCAGCTCGCCGCCCGCGCCCGCGAGCGCGTGCGGCAGAAGAAGTGAGCGCCGCGGTGGAGATGTTCACCGATGGGGCCTGTAAGGGAAATCCCGGCCCCGGCGGATGGGGCGTCGTGCTGCGGATGGGCCAGCGCGTGAAGGAATTGCACGGCGGCGAGCCGGCCACGACGAACAACCGCATGGAGCTGACCGCGGTTATCAAGGGACTCGGCGAGCTCACGCGCCCATGCAAGGTGCGGGTCAGCACCGATTCTCAGTACGTGCAGAAAGGGATCAGCGTCTGGATCACGGACTGGAAGCGCCGCGGCTGGCGCACCGCGGACAAGAAGCCGGTGAAGAACGTCGATCTGTGGCAGCAGCTCGACGCGCTGGCGGCGAAGCACGAGGTCGAGTGGCTGTGGGTGAAGGGCCACGCCGGCCATCCGGAGAACGAGCGCGCGGACGAGCTTGCCAACCTGGGCGTTGCGAGCATCATGAGCCGCTCGGTGATCGTTTGATAACAAAACGCGTTCACCACGAATGACACGAAGGAACACGAAGGAGTGCAAAATCAAGAACAGAGCCTGCCGGGCTGGTGACGATGACGGTTCGAATACCGGCGCGCAGAAAACATTTGTTTTGTTCTGAAGTTCTTCGTGTCCCTTCGTGTCCTTCGTGGTGAATGAGTGTGTCTCTAGGATTTAGAGATTGAGGCAAGTAGTCCTGGACACCGAAACCACCGGCCTCGACGTCGCTCTTGGTCACCGCGTGATCGAGATCGCGGGTGTCGAGATCGTCAACCGCCGCCTCACCGGGCGGCACTTCCACAGGTACGTCAACCCCGAGCGCGACGTCGAGACGGGCGCGCTGCAGGTGCACGGGATCACGCTCGAGTTCCTGCAGGACAAGCCGCGCTTCGGCGACATCGCGTCGGAGCTGATCGAATTCTTAAGCGGCGCGGAGCTGATCATCCACAACGCGCCATTCGACGTCTCCTTCCTCGATCACGAGCTCGCGTTGTGCGAGCAAGATGCGATTGCGGGCCATTGCCCGCTCGTCACCGACACCCTGCGCATGGCCCGAGACCTGCATCCGGGCAAGCGCAACAGCCTCGATGCGCTGTGTGAACGCTACCAGGTGGACAACTCGGGACGCACGCTGCACGGTGCGTTGCTCGACGCGGAACTGCTGGCGGAGGTCTATCTGGCCATGACGCGCGGGCAGGAGATGCTCGTCATGGACATCGGGCTGCCCGAGCAGGTGTTCGACGACGCCGAGGCGGGCGAACAGATATTCGAGCTGGAAGTCGTCTACGCCAGCCCTGAAGAACTGTCGGAGCACCGGCGCCTGCTCGTAGATATCGACAATGCGACCAAGGGCGGATGTGTGTGGAACCGCCTCGAGGCCGCGGCGTGACCGGCGAATGGCGCGGGCGAAGACGTTTGCGTAGCGCAGGCCCCCAGCGTTGGATAAAATACGCGTCGAACTCGCCGCGGCGCCGCCCGCAGGCGACGCGGGCGGTTAGCTCAGCGGTAGAGCACGCGCTTCACACGCGCGGGGTCACTGGTTCGATCCCAGTACCGCCCACCACTCTTCCGACTCTCCCTCTCCCCTTGCGGGAGAGGGCCGGGGTGAGGGGTACGCACATCGGCTTCACCCTAATCGAGTTGGTCGTCGTAATCGTGATCCTCGGCATTCTCGCGGCGGTTGCGCTGCCGCGCTTCGTCACCTTCGCACGTGAGGCACGCATCGCCAAGCTCGAAGCCGCGCGTGGTGCAGTCGGTACCGCCTCGTTCCTGGCCAACAGCATGTCTTTGACGAATGGCCTGGCGCCAAACGCATCGGTGACTTTGGAGGGCGCAACAGTGACGATGTCTCTCTCGTATCCGACTGCGGACACGGCGGGCATCGTGGTGGCTGCCGGCTTGTCGCCGAAGGACTATTCATTTCTCAACCTTCCGTCGGCGCCGGCGAATAGCGTCGCCATCGCCGCGCCGGGAGGGAGCGACGTCACGCAATGCTATTTCCTGTACACGTCCCCAACTGTGCAGGGCAATCCGCCGGACTTCGCGACCATCGTGACAACGGGATGCTGATGAACTGTCCCGACGGAATTGATCCTTCGCTCCCGCAAGACTTCCTCTCCCCTGGAGGGAGAGGGCCAAATATCCCACTCTCCCTCTCCCCTTGCGGGAGAGGGCTGGGGTGAGGGGTATGGTTCGCACCCGCTTCGCCCCGAGCCCCACCGGTTACCTCCACATCGGGGGCGCGCGCACGGCACTCTTCTCGTGGGCCTACGCGCGCAAGCTCGGCGGCAAGTTCATCCTGCGCATCGAGGACACCGATCGCGAGCGCTCCACGCAGGAATCGACGCAAGCCATTCTCGATGCGATGCAGTGGCTGCATCTGGACTACGATGAAGGCCCCGTCTATCAGATGCAGCGGCTCGAGCGCTATCGCGAGGTGGCTGAGCGGTTGATTCGCGAAGGCAGGGCGTACTACTGCTACGCAAGCAAGGGAGAACTCGATGCCATGCGCGAAGCGCAGCGTGCGCGCGGTGAGAAGCCGCGCTACGACGGCCGCTGGCGTCGCGAGAACGCGCAGGGGAAGACGCCGCCGGCCGGTGTAATGCCGGTCATCCGCTTCAAGAATCCGCTCGACGGCGAAGTCATCGTCGACGATCTGGTGAAGGGCACGGTCATCGTGCAGAACGGCGAGCTCGACGATCTCGTGATCCTGCGCGCGGACGGCGTGCCGACCTACAACTTCGGCGTCGTTGTCGACGACCTTGACATGAGCATCACCCACGTCATCCGCGGCGACGATCACGTCAACAACACGCCGCGTCAGATCAACATCTTCAGAGCGCTGGGTGCGCCGCTGCCTCAGTTCGCGCACGTGCCGATGATTTTGGGCGCGGACGGCGAGCGCCTGTCCAAGCGCCACGGCGCGGTGAGCGTGATGCAATACCAGGAGGATGGCTATCTGCCGGAGGCGCTGGTGAACTACCTCGCGCGCCTCGGCTGGTCGCACGGCAACGAGGAGATCTTTTCGACGGAGCAGCTCGTCGAGTGGTTCGATCTCGAGCATATCAGCCGCTCGGCCGCGCAATTCAATCCCGAGAAACTGCTGTGGATGAACGCGCAGTATCTCAAGGCTGCCGATAACACGCGCCTTGCTTCCCTCGTGAAGCACTTCCTGGTGGCAGACGGGTGCGACCCGGACCACGGGCCTGCGCTCGACCAGGTGGTCGGCCTGCTCAAGGAAAGGGTCAACACGGTCGAGGAGCTGGCCGATGCAGCCGTGTACTTCTTCCGACGCCTGACTCCCAAGGAAGAGCTGCGCGCGCAGCACTATTTAGCCGAATCGCGCCCCGCGCTCGAAGCGCTGCTCGCACGGCTCCAAGAGGTATCGTGGACCAAAGCCGACATCAGCGCGGTGCTCAAGTCGGTGACTGAAGCGCACAAGCTCAAGATGCCCAAGGTAGCGATGCCGCTGCGTGTGATGGTCACTGGCGAGACCCACACGCCCTCCATCGACGCGACTCTCGAGCTGATCGGCCG
>DASPUW010000270.1:0-5069 GCA_035622675.1 Burkholderiales bacterium
GCAACCGTAGATGAGGAGATCCGCACCCGGCGCCAGCGCCTGACCCCAGCCCTTGATCTGAGATGCGTTCTTGAGCAAGGAGTCGAAGTTGAGCGTTGCCCCGCCCAACTCCAGTTGCCCGTCGGCACCGTGCGAGATGATGTGAATTGCGCTGACGTCGTGCATCCCGCTCAGCGCTTGACTGATCTGCTTGATGCCATCTACGTTCGGGTTGAGCAGCACCACCTCGTACTGATGCTCGGCATTGCTGTTGGCAGTGATGTCCCGTACCAGGCTCTCGTAGTCAGCCACGGCAGTGTCGACAAACACCACCTCGTGGCGTGTCGCGTGAGCGGAAACCTGGGCGCTCGCGCTATGAGCGGCGAACTCCCCACTCGAATCGATCACGCGCTGCTCGGCCGGGGGCAGTGCGGCGTGCGCATCCAAGATGACAGGGGCAAAGTCCGCCGAGTACAGGATGCGCGGCTCGAGCTCCTCGACGACGGGACGATGCCGCGTCGCGGCTCGGAGCTTCCGGTCGGAGCTGTTGGCTGATTTGCGCAAGGCCATGAACTGCCTCATTCGGCGCGTCCCGCAAACGACAGCTTGCGATCCAGCTGCCGATCCTGCTCGAGCAGCAGCTTGCGCTCGGCACGCTGCCGAGACTTTTCACGCCCCTGCGGCACGCGGGCAATAAGCCCCGCGAGCCATTGGGAGAGGCGACCCCTGGTCGTTGCGCGCGCGCCCAGAATGGAGCGCAGCCAGGCAGGCCAGAACTGAGTGATGAGCGGGTCTTCGAGCGAGAGGATCGTCTGGACACTACCCGGATCGCCCTGCCGCGCGCAGCGCCCCTGCAGCTGACGATCTATGCGTCGCGATGCATTGTGCTGGCAACAGATAACGTGCAAACCGCCGCGCCCGGTCACACCGCTGCCCAGGCGGATATCCGTGCCGCGACCGGCCATGTTGGTCGTCACCGTGATACGGCCGGCTTCGCCCGCAAGCGCGACGATGTCGGCTTCCTCGCGGTCGTTGCGCGCGTTCAGAACGACATGCGTAAGACCGCATGCCGTGAGCCGGTAGCTAAGCTGTTCGCTATCGACGACCGAGTCGGTCCCGATCAGAACCGGCCTCCCCTCGCCGGCGAGGGTCTGTACCGTCTCGATCACGGCCTGCCATTTGTCTTCGCGCCTGGGGCATACGCGCAAGGGCAGCACCACTCGCTTCGAAGCTTTGCGCAGAGGCACTCGTGCGACCGACAGGCCATACACGGAGCGAAGCTCTCGGGAGGCCTCCGCCAATGTGCCGCTCATGCCGCACAGCCGCAGATAGCGCGGGAAAAAGCGTTGATAAGTGATCTGAGCGATCGTTTCCATTTCGCCCGTCGGCTTGCATCCCTCCTTGACTTCGAGCAACTGATGCAGGCCCTTCGACCACACGCGGCCGGGGGCGACCCGTCCCGTGGTCTGATCTATCATCAACACCTTGCCGTCGCGGACCAGATAGTCGCGGTCGCGCGCGTAAAGATGGTGTGCTGCGAGGGCGAGACCGACGATTTCTTCACGGTGTCTGCGATCCTTCCACAACCCACCGATCGAGTTGGCGCTGCTATCCAAGGCCCGACAGCCGCGGTCGGTCAGCGTAGCCTGGCGCGCGCCTGAATCGACACGGAACTCGGCGCCTGGGTGCAGTCGTGCAGCGATCTGCAGTGCTTGCCTGAAATAGCCTTGCTGCTGATCGTTCACACGAGCCTGAGACAGGATGAAAGGAGTGCGAGCCTCATCGATCAGGATGCTGTCCGCTTCATCGATCAGCGCCATCCACAAGCCGCGCAGGAGCAAGGACGCAGGCGCCGCACCGCTGTCGAGCTGGCGCACGCGCTCATGCAGATTGCTCGACATGCCGCGCCGCACGAGGCGATCCCGCAGGTAGTCGAAGACCAGCTCCTTGGCCGTGCAATAAGTGACGTTGCAGCCGTAGGCTGCGCGGCGGGCAGCTTGATCCATAGGCTGGGTCACCGCACCGACGGTCAGTCCGAGGTACCGGTACACGGGACCCAGCGTCTCGGCGTCGCGCGCGACGAGGTAATCATTGGCAGTCAGCACGTGCACCGGGATCCCCGCCAGGCCCGCTGCCGCCGCGGTCAGGGCAGCGGCCAGCGTCTTGCCTTCGCCGGTCGCCATTTCCACCAGGCGGTTGCCGAGCATGATGTGCCCGGCGACCAGCTGAGTGTCGTAATGCGGAGTTCCAAGCTGACGGCGTGTCGCTTCGCGCACCAGCGCGAACGCCTCGGCCATGGTGTCACCATGCAACCCGGATCCGGCCAGCCGGGCGCGCAGATCTCTCAAGCGTGTCTGCCACGCACTATCGGACAGTGCGCGCAGTGTCTGATCGTAGGTGTGCACGCGCGCGACGAAACGCCCGTGACGGTGCTGCTCCAGGCGCGTTAGGACGCTTGGAGCACCCCACGCGCGCGCGGAGGTCGACCCGCGTTCATCGGCCCGCTCCGGGTACGGTCCGGACGCAAACCCTGAGAGTGACAGAGCACCAGATCTCATCGCGCTGCACCTGGTCGAGAGACAATCAGCTTTCCGGATTGAACTGCTTGAGGAACAGCTGCTGCATGCGCCGCTGCCATTGAAAAGCAAGCGGACGCGCGCCGTGATCGAAGCGTAGCCAGACACGCCCGCCCACGCGCTCCAGCGTCCTCGAGCTGAGGCGAAGGTCGAGCAGGAACACCGGTTCGAGCGTTCTCATGCCGTCCTTGTCCGCAGGGTCGGTCACGAAAGGGCCGCCAGAGCGGTCGCCCAGGGCGGCTGTCGGTAACTGGGTGGTCGCAGCCGGCATCTCGCCGGTCAGACGCGCTGTCAACATGGTGCCAGGAGAGTCTGTGAGCGAGACTTGCACCTCGCGCGTGTCGCTTCGGATTAGGCCGGCGTCCTCCTGCGGCACCGCCACTTTCACGCTGATTTCTTCCGGGCGCAGCACATTCGCCAGCACCGTCCCCTTGTTCACGAAGCTGCCAGGCAGGTCCTGCGCACGCGGCAGAACCAGAGTGCCCTCGGCCTGACTCGCAACGCGCAAGCTGTCGAGCCGCTTCTCGATCTGCGCCAGCTCCGCGCGCTTGGCGGCAGCATCCTCGGCAATCGACTTGGCACGCGCCGCGTTCCGGGCGACCTCCCGTGTGAACTCGACGTCCAGCCCCATGATCTCGGCTTCCACGCGTCGGCGCTCAGCAATGAGATCGGGATCGGCAAGCACAAGAATCGGGTCGCCCGGCTTCACCGCCTGGCCGTCCTGGGCCAGCACTTCAGTCACAAAGCCGCTGGTCTCAGCGCGGACGCGCGCCTGCTCGGGCAGCCAGACTACGCCCTGCGCCCGCGTAGCGAATGGGAACGGCACCACGCAAAACAGCACGAGTGCGGCCGCAGCGGCTCCACCGGCAACCGTCATGCTGCGGCTGCGCGTGCGCGCGATCTGGGGCGCGCGCGTGAGAAATCGCCATACTCCAAGGAGCGGTTTGATCAGCATCGTCGCCACCACCGCCGCGGCAGCGAGAAGGCCCGTCCAGAACGAAAAGTGCCCCGCCCACAGAACGATCAGGCCAGCAATGAACCACCGATACGCGTAGGAAAGAAGTGCGTAGCAGAACAGCACCGGCCCTTCGCCAGGCCCGGTGACCGGCGAGGACACGCTCTTCACGCCGAGCAGCTTGCGCTGTCCGAGATATCCCATGTACGCGCTGGCACGCGGGCCCAGGTTCGGGACGTCGAGGAGGTCCGAGAGCACGTAGTAGCCGTCGAAGCGGAGCAGCGGATTGCCGTTGAACAGCACGGTTGACACCCCGCCGATCAGCATGATGACGAATGCGATGTCGCGCACGGTTCCATCTTCGACGTGCAGCCAGACGATTGCAGCCAACGCGGCGATAAACAACTCGACCATGATGCCGGCGGCACCCACGATCACGCGGCGGTGCTTCTCGGGGAAGGCGGACGCCGCCGAGGCGTCGACAAACGGCACCGGCACCAGCAGCAAGAGGCTCAACCCCATCTCCCGCACTTCGCCGCCCCATGCCTTCACCGCCAACCCGTGCCCTAGTTCGTGCAAGACCTTGATCATTGGATAGCACAGCCACAGCAGCAGCAGATAGCGCGGCGTCAGCATGTGCACGACGGCGAAAGACGTGACCGCATTCCAGTTGGAAAGAGCCGCCAGCAGGCCGGCAAGCACGACCGCGGCCCACGCGACCGCCACCGCGGGATGGAGCAGAGCGCGGGCGAGAGGGGCAAGGCGGTTCAAGAAAGGATCGGGATCGAGGAGCGGCACGCGGAAGGAAAGCGGATTCATCATCGACATGCGCCGCTTGCGGCCGCGTTCCAGACTGCGGCGAAAGAGCTCCGCCACGTCCGGCGTGATCTCACACTGCAGAAGGCCGCTATCGCTCAACTGGCACAGGATCTCGATGGTGTCGTCCTGCGTTGGCGCCCTGTCACCAAGCGAGTTCAGCAAGGCATGCCAGATCTCATCGACGGGACGCTGGCCGTCCATGCGACCGATGAAGTGAAAAGCACTCTCGTCGACCCGGTGATGGCGCCCCGAGCTGGTATCCTGCAGCAGATACCAGACCTGGCCGCGATACACGTGGCGCGACACACGAACATGGCCACGCAGTCGGAAATACAGGCCCACGACGCGATACCAGCGGGAGCTGAACAGAGAGTCCATGGTCCTATCCGATCCAGGACCAGAGTGTGAGGCGCAGCCAGTCCGAAATGCGGTGGGTCCAGATCCAAAGCAGCGAGCGTGAGCCCGCTTCCACTTTCCCTACACCGAGCAGCCCCGGCCGGAGCTCGCCCGCCTTGCCCTTCAACTTCGCCTCGACCTCAAAGTAATTGCGCCCCTGCGCGGTGGTCGCGACAGGCGTGATGCGGTTGACCTCGAGCGGCAGCGTGTCACCGGGCAGAGCTGACAAGGCGAGGAATCCGGTCTTGCCGAGCTTCACGTCCGCGATGTCGCGCTCGTCCACTTCGAGGATCACTCTGAAGTCGTGCTCGGGCGCGACTGTCATCAACGTCTCGCCCTTCTTG
>DASPUW010000271.1:0-8525 GCA_035622675.1 Burkholderiales bacterium
CGCCGGCGCCATCCGTTGTCTGACGACTCGCGCACGCTGCCCGAGTGCATCGAGGCGGAACGCGAGTTGCTCGCCGAGGTGAGCGCTCTCGCCCACCATGTCGATACCAGCGAGCTCAATCCCAATGCGCTGCGTGCCTGGGTCAAGGATTTCGTCGGGCTGCCCGGTTCAGGGCTGAAGCTGCTGTTCCAGTCCTTCGCCTTCAAGAACGGCATTCCGCTGGATGCCGATCTGGTGTTCGACGTCCGCTGCCTACCCAATCCACACTACGATCCGCTCCTGCGCCCGCTCACGGGATTGGACGCGCCCGTGATCGAGTTCCTGGCCGCCGACCCGCTGGTGCAGAAGATGCTCGCGGATATCGGGCGCTTCCTCGACGAATGGCTGCCGTGCTACATCCGCGACAACCGCAGCTATCTCACAGTGGGCGTCGGCTGCACCGGCGGACGTCACCGCTCGGTCTACCTGACCGAGATTCTGGCACAGCGTTTTCGCGCCCGAGTACCGGTACTGGTGCGACATCGCGAGCTGGTGTCGGCGTGAGAGCCGTCGCGCGCCGCCGGCTGTGCCAGGTCCGCGATGAGTGACGCGCCCGTTCCTCGCACCATGACGCTGGCGTGGACCGGCGCATCGGGCATGCCCTACGGTCTGCGCCTGCTCGAATGCCTGCTGCAAAGTGGGATACGCGTGTATCTGCTGTATTCGCAGGCAGCACAGGTCGTCGCAAAGCAGGAGATGGATATCGCCTTGCCGGCGCGGGCACGCGAAGCGGAGGAGTTCCTCGTGCGTAGATTCAACGTCGGCGACGGCGCGTTGCGGGTGTTCGGCCGCGAGGAGTGGTTTGCGCCTGTCGCCTCGGGCTCCAACCCTGCCGATGCCATGGTCATTTGCCCGTGCAGCATGGGCACGCTGGCGGCAGTCGCGTGCGGTCTGGCGGACAACCTCATCGAACGCGCGGCAGACGTGATGATGAAGGAGCGCAGGCCGCTCGTGCTGGTGCCGCGCGAGACCCCGTTATCCGCGATCCATCTGGAGAACATGCTGCGTCTGGCGCACGCGGGCGCCGCGATCCTTCCTGCCAACCCGGGGTTCTATCATCACCCGGCCAGGGTCGAGGACCTCGTCGATTTCGTGGTGGGACGCGTGCTCGACCAGCTGCGCGTGCCGCATCAACTGACGCCGCGCTGGGGCGAAACCGCGTCTCGAGGCCAGTAGAGGTGCCCGCAACGCTGGAGATCCCCATCTTTCCGCTGGGGACCGTGCTCTATCCTGGCGGCCTGCTGCCGCTGCGCATCTTCGAGCAGCGCTATCTCGCCATGACGAAGTCATGCATCCGCGACGACACGCCGTTCGGCGTGTGCCTCATCCGCGAGGGCGCCGAGGTCGGCGCTGCAGCGGTGCCGCATGCGGTGGGCTGCACGGCGCGTATCGCGCAGTGGGACATGCCGCACCTGGGTCTGTTCCAGCTCAGCACGCAGGGCGATTGTGTATTCCGCATCCTCGAGCAGTGGACGGCGAAGGGCGGCCTGGTGCAGGCCCAGGTCGAGCTGGACGATCCACCTGTCCCGCTGCCGCTGCCGCAGGAGTACGAGGAGTTGGGCGCACTCCTGGAGCGCATAATCGCCAAAATCGGCGCGTCGCGCTTTCCCTCGCCGACGCGCCTGGACCTGGCCGGCTGGGTGGCCTATCGGCTCGCGGAGCTGCTGCCGCTGGAACTGGACACCAAACAGCGGCTGCTCGAGGGGCGCGACCCGATCGCCGCGCTGCGCGAGGTCAAGGGCTTCCTGCAGTCACGCCAGATCGCGCTGTGAAGCCGCGCTCAGACGGTTGGCGCGGAGCTCGCCCAGGATGCGCCGAACCGGTGCTGGGATGGGTGCTGTCAGAGCGTCCTCCAGCGGGAGCCACAACCGGCCTGGTTGTTCCGCCCGCAACTCGCGGGCGACATGCGCCACGAGCGGCAGGATGCGCAGCTTGAAGTGCGTGAAACCGTGTTCCACAGGCGCCAGGTTGCTGAAGCTCTCCGCTCGCGCTCCGTAGGTGAGCGCGGCGCCTTCGATCTGACCTTCACCAATCTCAGGAAAGCTCCACAGCCCGCCCCAGATCCCGGAGGCGGGACGCTTTTCGAGCAGCACCTCCCCAGCGTTCAGCAGGACGAGCATCGCGGTCTCGCGCTGGGGCAGCTGCTTTCCGGGCCGCGCGGCGGGCAATCGGTCGGTCAGTCCATCGCGTCGTGCGACGCACGTCGGCGCCAGTGGGCAACGGCCGCAGTCGGGATTGCGCCGCGTGCACAGGCCAGCGCCTAGATCCATCAGACCCTGGGTGTACGCGCGGACGCCGCGTTCCGGCAGGCGAGCCTCGGCGCGCAGCCAAAGACGGTCCTCCACCGCCTTGTTGCCAGGATAGCCCGCTACGCCGTCGTGACGGGCCAGCACGCGCTTCACGTTTCCGTCGAGGATCGCCCGCCGCTGACCGAATGCGAACACGCAGATCGCCGCCGCTGTGGAGCGTCCCACACCGGGGAGCGCGTGCACGGCTTCGAATGCGCGCGGGAAAGCGCCTGCGTACCGCTCGACGATCAGGCGCGCGGCTCGGTGAAGATTGCGTCCGCGCGCGTAGTAGCCCAGGCCGCTCCAGCGCGCCAGCACGTCGTCCTCGCTCGCTGCAGCTAGCGACTGCACATCCGGGAAGCGGTCCATGAACTGCAGGTAGTACGGGATCACCGCACTGACCTGGGTCTGCTGCAGCATGATCTCCGACACCCAGATCCGGTACGCGTCGCGTGTGCTTTGCCACGGCAGGTCATGGCGTCCGTGGTGGCGCTGCCACCGGATCACGCGGGTGGCGAACTCGAGGCTTCGAGTCACCGCAGCAGGCCCTTCAGCTTGTCTTTGATCGCGTCCTCTGGTTTTTTGGCGGGCGCGGCGGGCTGGGCCTGGTCGGGGCCGGCCGGCGGCGCGCCCGATTGGGCGGGCTTGTCCTCTCCGCCCAGCAGCTGCTTGCCGAATTCCTTGAGCTGACCCTTGCCGCCCTCCTTCAGCGCGTCCTTGGCGAGCTCCTTCAGCGCTTCTTTGTTTGCTCCGGTCAGCACCTGGCTGAACTGCAGCTTGTACTTGAGTGCGCCGTAGGGTCCGTACACGCGCACCGGCAAGGTAAGGCCGCTCAGTTCACCGCGCTCCTTCCCGCCCTGGCCGGCAGTGCTGGCGACGAGCGACGCTTTGACCACGTAGTCGAGACTGTCCTGCGCGATGTTCACGTCGCCTTCGCCCGAGATGCGGACGAATGGCGACTTGGCGCTCAAATCACTGTTGTGCGCCACGCCGTTCTTGACCGCGAACGTTGCGCTGAGCTCCGAGAAATCAGTCTTCTGTGTCGCGTTCCCGGCTTGTTCCGCATCCTGCCCGCTCAGCTTGGATTTGAAGCTGCGTATCGAGCCGGCCAGATCCACACCCTTGATCGCTCCATCCTTCAGGTTGAGGCCAGCATCGCCGTTGAGCCCCTGCTTCATCGCGCCGACGGTGTTGCCAGCGGTGGTCAAATTCAGCTCGACATTGCCGCGGCCCTCGAGCATGTCCTGCTGGATCGCATCGCGCAGCAGCGGACCGATGGAGATGCCGCTCAGCGCCTGCTTCACCGCGATCCGATTGGTATTGGCATCGACCTTGACGCTGCCCTTGAGCGAGCCCTGGTACAGGTTGGCCTGCATCGGGTCGACATCCAACTTCCCGTCCTTTGCGCGCAAGTCGACACGCACACTGCTGGCCTTGATGTTGTTCGCCACCAGCTCTCCAATCTTGACGCGTCCGTCGAGATTGAGCGCTTTCAGCGGCGAGAAGTCGACGGGCTTGTCCGGCTCCTTCGACTTGGGTGCAGAGGGCACGCTCGGTTCCGCCGGCTTGGGTGGCGAACCTTTCTGCTTGGGCGGCGTGTATTTGTCGAGATTGAGCTTGTCGATATCCACGTCGAAGTCGTACGCGGGCGCGCTGAACTTGGTCATGCCCAGCTTGGCTTTGATGTGACTTTCGTCGAACTGGGTCACGACATCGGCCGCTACACGCTCCTTGCCGACATCGGCACGCACCGCACCGGACAGCGGGACCTTCAGCGTCTTCTGCGGGATCGAAGGGCTGGTGACGGTGAACTCCGCCGCGATCTTCGGCAGCTCGAACAGCTTCGTTTCCAGATTTGCCGAAACCGGGGTGGTGAGGGTGCCCTTGACCGTATTGTCCTTTTGCCGTCCATCGACGCCCAGCGTAAGCGCTGCAATCTTGAGCGCCTTGGCGCTGCCCTCGACCGCGGACAACTTGAGATTGACATCGGCCGCGCGATCGACGCCGGCGAGCTTTGCGGTGAGCGACACCGACTCGCCGCTCGCCTTGTCATTAGCGACCTCGAGCTTGGGTGCAGCGAGGTTGATATCCAAAGCGTCCGCGCCGACCTTCCCTTTCGCCGTCAGCGTGAGCCCTTGCATCAGCACTTGATTGGCGCTTAGATTGACGCGCAACGTCGGCGCCTTGAGGCTGCTGTCGCTCAGAGTCATCCCTGCGATGTTCCCGGTTGCGGAGGCAGCCAGTCCCTCGACCGCGAGGGCATCAGGGCTCGATTGCACGCGCGGCGCCGAGACCTTCACATTGAAGCCGTCCTTGCCGCGGTTCGCTTTGGCATCCACTTCGAGTCTGCTCACCTTTACAAGCTGTTTCGCGGCGTCGGCCTCTACATCGGCCTTCATTTGCGCGGCAATCCCGCTCAAGTCCAGCGCACTGCCGCTCAGGTTCGCGTCCAGACCCTTGACGCTGTACTGTTGCCCGGTCAGGTCCAGCGTCAGCACGCCCGCCACTTTTGCGCGCAGGTCAGCCTTGGGCTTGACGCCCTTCAACGTGACGTCGAGCGTAAACGGGCTCGGGACCCGATCGGCCAATCGCCCGGTCTTCAATTCCACCAGCTCGACCGCCAGGTCGTTGCCGCTGATTTCGTCACGCCAGGTCAGGCGCGAGTTGGTGATACGCACACCGCTCACGTCCAGCTTTACGCTCGATTTCGCCTCTGCCTGCGGTCTGGCTGCTTCCGGACGTGCGCGCTCCGAGGGCTTCTTTTCTGCCGGCTCCGAGCCAGCCAGATCGGAAAAGTTGCTGGTGCCGTCTTTGTGCCGGATGAGGTCCGCACGCAGTCCATCAAGGCGAACTTGATCGACCACCACCTGCCTGCTGAAGAGCGGGATCAACGCCACATAGACCTGCGCCTCATCCACGCCGGCAAACACCTTGTCGCTGTTGCGCTCGGACAGCGTGGTCTTACCGACCGCTGCTCCGATCTTGGGAAAGATCTTGAGGCGGATGTCGCCGCTGATCGTCAGGGTGCGTCCAGTGCGCTCTTTCACGAGCTGAACGATCTGCGGCTTGTAATCGTTCGGGTCGAAGACCGCGAATACGATGCCGATCGCCACCAGCAGCAGAACGATCAGCGCGCCCACAGCGTAGAGCACGTACTTCAAAACCTTCATCTGCCCGGGGTCTCCGCGTATTTGTTTCCGAGGGATGATCCTATTGATCAGAGCTCCCCCTTAACGCACATTTTACCCGGTGCCCGCGGTCGCAGTCGTGATTGCCCGAAAAGCAATGCTATGTCTACTTGACAGCTTCGCTCCATCTTTTTGCACCTTTTTTATGCGTGCGGACATACATTGGTTCGTAACGGATGCAGGTTCTGATTGAATCGAGACTGACGCAGCGGAGCGTGTCATGAATATGCCGATAGCTGAAAGACTCATCGGTGCGAGAGCACCAGGAAAGGACCGCGCAGAAGCGCAACGACTGACCGAGCACGCGTATGCGATCGTGTTGGAGGCGCTGCGGCTGGAATACGGTGCCGACGAAGCGCGCTCCGAGAAGGAGCGTAGACAGCTCACCATGCGAGCCATCGCGGGTGCTGATTACCTTTTTGGTCGAGAACCAGATAGTCGTGTAGGCAAGCTGGTCGATCTCGCTCGAGAGCAGGAGGCCGCCCGAGACTGGTTGAGGCGGAACGATCGGATGCGCGAACTGGTGTTGGATGGCCTCCGTCTTCTCAACACGCTGAACCGGACTGGCCTCGTCGGTGAGGGACTACTCATTGCGTACGGTCAGGGCTCCTTCCGTGCACCCGATCTGACGGTGTACGGCATATCCGTTCATGAGGCGCTCTGTGCTCTGCCCCTGCACACTCAACAAGCGATCCTCTATCGCTGGGGGAAGATGCAGTCCTGCCACTAAGGGATCGCGCTGATGAGGACGACGGGCTAGCTCAACCCGCCGAGCTCTTTGATTATCGTCAAGACGCCGTTCCCAGCACGTGAGTATAAGTGCGCTTCAGGGGAGGGATGCAAAGGGTCTTTGCAAGATTTTTATGCGACGACCCGTAGTCTTGGCACCGTTTTTACGCGCTGTTACGTAACATGCAGCGGCCTTAGGCGGGTAAGGAGACGACAATGATGGACGCGGTATACCTCTTGATCGTGATCGGGTTCTTCGCGCTGTCAGCGGCGGTGGTGTATGGCTGCGAGCGCCTGAGGAGACCTTCATGATCTGGTTATACGCCCTCAGCGGCATCGTGGCGCTTGTGATCACGATCTACCTCGTGATTGCCTTGCTCTTTCCGGAGAAATTCTGATGGCTGCCAACGGCTATCTTCAACTCGTCGTCTACGTGGTCGTCCTGCTGGCGCTGGCGAAGCCGCTCGGCTCTTACATGGCGCGCATTTTCCAGGGCCAGCCGGCGGTGCTCAATACAGTAGGCGGGCCACTCGAACGGCTGCTCTATCGCGTCTGCGGGATCGATCCAGCCAAGGAAATGCACTGGACCCAGTATGCGTTGGCCATGCTCGCCTTCAACCTGCTGGGCGGCTTGGCCGTCTACGGCTTGCAGCGGCTGCAGGCGTACCTGCCGCTCAATCCGCCGAACTTCCCGGCAGTCACGCCCGACCTGTCTTTCAACACCGCCGCCAGCTTCATCACGAACACCAACTGGCAAAGCTACGGCGGCGAAAGCACCCTGAGCTATCTGACGCAGATGGCGGCGCTCACCGTGCAGAACTTTGTGTCTGCCGCGACCGGCATTGCCGTGTTGCTGCCGTTGATTCGAGGTTTCGCACGCCAGAAGATGGATACGGTTGGCAACTTCTGGGTCGACCTCACTCGGACCACGCTCTACATCCTCCTGCCGTTGTCGCTAGTGTTTGCCCTGGTCTTGGTCTCGCAGGGCGTGGTGCAGACATTCTCGGCCTATCCGACCACGCCGCTGGTCGAGAGTGTCGAGTACGACAATCCCAAGCTCGATGCCGCCGGGCAGGCTATCAAGGACGATAAAGGCAATCCGGTGACGGAAAAAGCCACGCAGAAGGAACAGAGCATCGCCGTCGGGCCAGCCGCATCCCAGGTCGCGATCAAGCAGCTCGGCACTAACGGCGGCGGGTTTTTCAACGTCAATTCGGCGCACCCGTTCGAGAATCCGACACCGCTCTCCAATTTCCTCGAAGTGCTCGCCATTTTGGTCATCTCGGGCGCGCTCTGCTACACGTTCGGAAAAATGGTCGGAGACACACGCCAGGGCTGGGCGATCCTCGCGGCGATGACGCTCGTGTTCGTGGTCCTGCTGGCGCTATGCGTTGGCTCTGAGCAAGCGGGCAATCCCGCGCTCACCAAGCTCGGTGTCGATCAGACTACGACGGCGATGCAGTCAGGCGCCAATATGGAAGGCAAGGAGGTCCGCTTCGGCATCGCCAACTCGGCCCTGTGGGCGACGGCTACGACCTCGGCATCCAATGGCTCGGTGAACTCCATGCATGATTCGTTCACCCCGCTCGGCGGCCTGGTGCCGATGTGGCTGATCCAGTTAGGTGAGGTGATCTTTGGCGGCGTGGGTTCAGGCCTCTACGGCATGCTGATCTTCGCCATCGTCGCCGTCTTTGTGGCGGGCCTGATGATCGGCCGCACGCCGGAATACCTGGGCAAAAAGATTGAGGCCTTCGAGATGAAGATGGCGGCCATCGCGGTGCTCATGCCGCTGATCATGGCGCTGGGATGGACCGCGGTAGCCGTCGTCATGGACGCCGGGAAGGCGGGGGTGGCAAACCCGGGCGCTCACGGCTTCTCCGAGATCCTCTATGCGTTCTCCTCAGCCAGCAACAACAATGGCAGCGCCTTCGCTGGCCTCAGCGCCAACACGCCCTTCTACAACACGACCCTCGGCTTCGCCATGCTGTTTTCCCGCTATTGGCTCGCCATCCCGGTGCTCGCGATCGCAGGCGCGCTGGTTGCCAAGAAGAAAGTCCCCGTCAGTCTGGGCACGCTCCCGACGCACACGCCTCTCTTCATCGCCATGCTGGTTGGCGTGGTGATCATCATCGGCGCGCTCACGTTTTTCCCGGCGCTGGCACTCGGCCCGATCGTCGAACACCTCGTGATGTACGGCGCATAAGGGTCTCGAGGCGTCACACCTTACGGAGTTTTCACTCATGAGCACACAAGTTAGCGCACCTGCGCTGCCTCCGACGCC
>DASPUW010000272.1:0-2501 GCA_035622675.1 Burkholderiales bacterium
TGGCAATCCCTGGCTGTGCAGTTCCTGTCGGCTGGGTCGCTTTGGATCGGCTCGCTGGCCCTTGGTGTGTCGCTGTCGTACCCGGTCATGCTGGCTGCGGCCGCGCCGATCTTTGTGATGGCAGCGTTGCCGATCGGCGTAGCCGGTTTTGGCACGCGTGAACTCGCTGCCGTCGTTGTATTGGGGTTCGCGGGCGTACCTGGGGATCAGGCCACCGCAACGGCGCTGCTGTATGGGCTGGCCGCGGTGCTGCAGGGAATCGCGGCCGCACCGCTGTTTCTGGTTGATCGCTGAGACGCGGTGCGCCGGTACGGCAGAGCTGCCGCAGCCTTATTTGGCGTGGATACTGTTCTGAAACTCGACCACGGGCTCGGACTCGAGCAGGTGCGTTAGCTCCGAGCTCGCACTGTCGAAGCGAGCGATCCAGTCTTCGAGCTCGGCGGAGATCGTCACGAGCGCCTCCATGGCTCGTCCCTGCTCCCTCTTGATCTGTTCCAGCGAGCCGGGGACGCTGCCCAGTTCGGCCAGCGTGCTCGATATCCGGGACACGCGTTCGAGCAAGACCACCTGCTGCCGCTTGATCTGCCAAAGGTGGAGCTTGAGCTCCGTGATCTGCGATGGCTCGTCGGGCACGGTGGCGAGGGGCTCGACGGCGAGGGGCTCGACGGCTGCCCGGCCACTCTCGATGCTCGGCGGCGAAGCCCAGACCCTGCGCATCTGCGCCAGATCGTCGGCCAGGCGATCTACCCGGCGGCCGAGCGCAATGGCAGCGACGACGACGGTCGCGGCGCCAAGTGTCGCAACGCCCAGATATGCGAGCATGTCCATTTGATCGCGTGTTTGAGCCGACCTTGCGTAACGCCCGAGAAGCGGGCGAGAGCCGTGTTATGTCGGGGCTGGCGGGGGTTGGTTTGACGGGCCTCAGCGCGTGGCGTCCGACCAGCGCCGCCGCGGCTGGCTATCGTCGTGAGCCGTCGGCACCACCATCCACTGGGCCCATCCGACCTCGTAGTCGGTATCGGCCTGTCCCGAGCGGCCCTCGTAATCGGTGAGCTCTCGAATCAACGCTTCGATCCGCTCCGCCTCCAGCAAGAGGAAGGTGCGTGCGCGCTGCGTGACGAGCTTCTTCACTGTGTCGTAGTCGCGCGCGCTGAAGATCGGGCGCGCCATACGTGCATAGGACCTGAATTCCCTGGTGCCCATCTCGACATCTCTCCCTCACCGCGCCGCGATCGCGACGCGCCGGCAGCTTTCCGCCTAGTATGCGAGCCCACTTAGCAATGTCCAGAATGGTCAAAGATTTGTACGTGATTCTGTACGTGCATTCGCTTTGAGAGCGGCCGGCGAATCCAGGTTCAACGACTTTGTGCCCCGTGACGCGTCGCCCGGGTCGCGCCTGCATGTCCTGGGAGCGCATACAAACGTGGGTGAGGAAACTTACGTGGAGCAAACGCTGATCGATCGATCAACGCGATTGAATATTGGCGTGACGGAGGGCTTAGCTGATAGGGTTTAGCGCCCGGGCCGTACTCTGCCCTCGAGAAATTCGGGAAGGTACTCTCCGCTTGCTTTGTACTCCGGTCTCACGTCGGCCTCGTTCGCAGGTGCTCTCGCAGCACGTGAGGGAGTCGGTGCAGGTGCCTGGGGCTGCAGCCCTCGGCGCAACTCCTCCCATCGCTCCTGACGACGCTCGATGGTCTGGAACTGCTGATACGCCATGCAGGAAGCGAACGGATAACACGGGCTGTACCAGTAACCCCAATACGGCACGATTGGGCCATAGGGCCACGGCCCGGGTTGCATGTAGACCTGCCCCGGAGCGATAGCGGTCTGCCCATAGGCTCCAACCGACAGCGTGCCGGTCGCCAACAAGGCGATAGAAGCAGCCCGCGAGAATTTCTTCCGCATTGCCGTCGTGTGCTCCGAACAGAACCAGGTTCATTGTTGCATTGGATCGGCGAGGGTGCCACAGCGACGGCGAATGCATCGCGCCGGGAAAGCTTTGCCGATGCGTCGCGGGCCAACCGTTCAAGCACTTAGACACACGTCAAAGGAATGTCTGCGGCGCAGGAACGGTTCCTGCTAACGCTTCGGAGCGAGTGATCTTACTGACAGTGTCGTGCCCGTGTGAAAACCTGGCGGAAGCGTTGAGACTTCGCCGACCCGCACCGGAACGCAACGAATGGAGACGAATAAGTGCTAGTCGACTTTACCAGTGCCGAGACAACCACGGTCATCAATTGGATCGAGTCAGATGAGCAACGCCGGCACTACTGGCTCACCCTGGCTACCAATGCGCTCAGCAGAGGCGACCGTATGACGGCGATCCCGAAGATCTCGGCCGCGCTGTACGACGCCGTAGTCGAAAGCCTGCCTGCCGTCGACGGTCTGGCCGCGGACTTGATTCCCCGCTCGCTGCTGCGGGTGAATTTCTACGAGATCGCAGCCGCTTTGCTGCGCGAAGTTTCGCCGGAGCCCGAGCGCGCCGTCGCTTGATCCAT
>DASPUW010000273.1:0-5651 GCA_035622675.1 Burkholderiales bacterium
CCAACCGGTAACGCCTTCGATACAACCTTCGATCCACCAGCCATCGAGAATGCTCAAGCTGGGGACGCCATTGAACGCCGCTTTCATTCCGCTCGTCCCGGAGGCCTCCAGCGGACGCAAAGGCGTGTTGAGCCACACGTCAGCGCCGGAAACCAGCTCGAGAGCCAAACCGGTGCCATAGTTCGGCAGGAACACCACCGGAATCGACCCCGACAACTGACGCGCGTGCTGGATAAGCCTGTGGATCAATTCCTTTCCGGGCTGATCGTTTGGATGGGCTTTGCCGGCGATCAAGACTTGAAGCGGAAATGAACCGGCGATGCGTTTGAGGCGCTCGATATCCCAAAACAGGAGATCCGGCCGCTTGTACGACGTCATGCGGCGCGCGAACGCGAGAACAGGTAACTCGGCTCGCAGCCGGACTCCGGTCAGTTTGTTCACGCGCTCGATCAGCGCGCGCTTTGCGCTGTTGTGTGCGGTCCACAGATCTTCGTCGGAGATCTGGTCCGCAATCCGGCTCAGCAACTCGGGTTCATGGCGCCAGGCCGGCAGGGTCTTGTCATACAGCCGTGCGAAGTCGGGACTGGTCCATGTCCCCGGATGAACGCCGTTGGCCACCGCGTGAATCTGAAAGCCGGGAAAAGAATGCTGTGATACTTCCGCGTGACGCGTGCTGACACCATTGACGTACTCGCTCAAGTTAAGCGCCAGGCGCGTCATGTTGAGGCACTGCTCCCCGGCAAGCGCTTTGAGCTCCGCCGGGTCTACGAGATCGCCAACGATGCGCTGTACCAACTCATACGAAAACTGATCGTGCCCCGCCTCGACCGGCGTGTGCGTCGTGAAGTTGCAAAGCTGCCGGACGCGCGGGATATCGTAGGCGGACCCCGAGCCCACCTCTTGTTGCGAGCGGACGAACCAGCGCAACAGCTCCAGCGCCAGCAGTGCGGAATGACCCTCGTTGAGGTGATATTGGCGGATCTCAAAGCCCAGCGCATGCAACATGCGGACTCCGCCGATACCGAGCACCATTTCCTGCTTCAGCCGGTTTGCCTCGTCGCCGCCGTATAGACGGTCGGTGATATGACGATCCTCCGCCCGGTTATCGTCGAGATCGGTATCGAGCAACAGGACCGGGATGCGATGACCGCGCAGACCGGAGACCACGTAAAGCCAGCTGCGCACCCACACCTCGCGGCCTTCGATATGCAAGGCGATCTTCGCCTGAGAGGGCCGGGCAAATTGGGCCAGATCCCACAAATCGTCGCGCTCGATTTGCTGCCCATCCGCATCGATTTCTTGCCGGAAGTTGCCCGCGCGGCTGACGAGGCTGACGGCCACCAGCGGCACGTCGAGGTCAGCGGCAGAGCGCACGGTATCGCCCGCCAGTACGCCCAGGCCGCCGGCGTAGGTCGGCACTTCGTCGCGAAGCGCGATCTCCATGGTGAAGTAGGCGATCCGCGGCTCGCGGAGGAATTCAGTCAGCACACCCTATTTTGCGGCGACCGCGTGGGAGGATGGCGCCCGATTGGCCCAGTGCAAGCGGCTAATCTAGGTGTTTGACTTTGAACCGATAACCGGCTTCGGAGACAGCTCAGGCTCTTTTTTTCCCCCTGGGGCTGGCGGTCTGAATACGCCCACCAGAGGGCAGTCCGACCCTTCACACCCATGCTGGGCGGCGCATTCCGCTTTGCTCTGGTCCAGCTCGACGTACTGCTTGCACTTGGCGCAATAGTGCAGAGGTGAATTGAACATTCAAGCTCCTCGTAGGGAATTCGGGCGAATTCTGCGCCTCCGGTATTTGCGGATCTTGACTCATGTCAAAGGGCGCCCCCACTGACGCCCCTATCCTGGCATTGGCCAACGATAAGGGTTCATCTTCATGGGTAAGTTTGACGCAATCGTCATCGGATCGGGTTTGGGCGGATTGACCGCTGGCGCGCTTTACGCGCGCGCGGGGCATCGGGTTCTCGTGCTCGAACGCAACGACAATTTCGGGGGAGCTGCGACCGTGTACAAGCGCGACAGCCTCGCCATCGAGGCCTCGCTCCACGAGCTGGATGGCCTCGATGAGGCCGACGTCAAGCTCCCGCTCTTGCGTTCACTCGGCCTCGACAAAAAGCTTTCCTTCGTCGACGTCGGCAACCTGTACGAAGTGCGCGGTCCAATCATCGGCGCGCCCTTCGCCTTGCCGCACGGTATGGACGCGGCGTACACGGCCCTTGCGGCGCGGTTCCCCCGGCACGCTGACGCGTTACGCGCATACCTGCAGCGCATCGCGGCGACGCGTGAAGCGGTCAGATTCGCAGCATCACATCAGGACGACAGCGGCTGGTGGCTTAGCCACGCGCCAGAGGCGGTCCGCCAGGTCTGGCCCCTGATCCGGGAAGGTCATGCGACCGTCGGAGAAGTTCTAGGCGAGCTGTTCGGTGCGGATGAAGCGGTCAAAGCTGCCGTCGCCGCCAACCTGGGCTACTTCCACGACGATCCCGACCGCATGTCGTTCTTGAGTTACGCCATTCCGCAGGCGTCCTATCTGATGGGCGGCGGTCACTATCTGCGCGGAGGGTCGGCGGCGCTCACCAACGCTCTCGTCGCGCTTATTCGCGACGCAGGCGGAGCTGTCAAGGCCGGCCGCGAGGTCGATACCCTGCTGGTGAACTTCATGGGATTTTCAGGCGTGCGGCACCGGACAAGAGGGGGCGAGGACATCCAGTTCGACTACGCGCCGGTGGCATTCGGCAATGCGGCGCCGCAACGCCTGGCGGAAATGCTGCCTGAATCGGTGCGCGAGCATTTCGCTGCCCAGTACACTCGCCGACCGCTATCGATTTCGCTGTGGACGGTCTCGATCGGGTTGAGCCGCCCTGCCACGGAATTCGGCGTGGGACACTATTCCACGTTCATTCTGCCGAAGTGGATGACCGCCCTGTCCGGCCTCTGCGAAAGCAGTGCTGTAATCGCGCAACCCGATGGCAATCGTCTTCCACCCTACGTCTTCGTAGACTATCAACACATTGACAGCGGCTTGAACGCAAGCGCCCCCTATCTGGGATCGTTCTGCGGTATCGACCGGATAGAGAACTGGCACGGGCTCAACTCGTGGGAGAAGACAAGATGCAAAGAGCGTTGGATGGACCGGTTGATCGAAGATCTCGATCGAGAGTTTCCCGGCATCGCCAGTGCCGTGGTACAGCGCGAGATGTCGACCGCGGAAACATTCGAGCACTATCTCAACACGCCGGGCGGAGCGGTCTACGGCTTCGCCCCCGAGGGAGGAGTGACTGACGTGTTCAGCTTCAGCCCACGGACTCGCGTTCAGAATCTGTGGCTCGCTTCGGCCTACACCCACGGAGGCGGATTCACCGGAGCGATGCTGGGAGGTGCGGCGGCGGTTCGTCAGGCTTTGAAGGTAACCGCTTGAATACTGTGGCCAGCTCGGCTATCGGTTCAGAAATCGTTTGCGCAGCGCCTGCTGGCCGTTCGCGTCGATCCCAAGCGCCTTGTCGAAGTAATTCTCGATCGTGCCGTAGCGCTTGTGCATCTCGTCCAACGACGCATCCAGGTACTCGGGCTTGACGCCGAGCACTGCCAGCGCGATCGAGCGCTCTCCGTCCCCGGCGACGAACGCGTCGATCGCGTGCTGGAACTGCGGCAGCGTGTAGTCGTTGGTGCGCATGTAATCGGCCATCACAGTTTCCTTGGGCACGCCGAGCAGCGTCAGCAGCGCGGCGGCCGCCCAGCCGGTGCGGTCCTTGCCGGTCGTGCAGTGGAACACCCCCGGCGCCATTTGCGGGTTGGCCAGGTCCTGGAATAGCGTGCGGTAGGACTGCTTCGCGCTCGGCAGCGTCACGAACTCGCGGTAGACCTGCATGAACAACGCCTCGATCTTTCCCCCGCCGAGCACCGCATTGGCCTTCTTCGGCTGGTGCAGCAGCGCTTCGAGCTCCGGGAATCATCGCCGAGGTGATGGCCACGGCCGCGCAGAATTTGGACAGCGCCGTCTTCTCCATGTACGAATCTCCTTCACGTATGGAAAGAGCCATGGGCAGGATCGTGGGGGACGATTCGACTCGAGGATCGCAGGCCGCTCCCGGGGCGGAAGCGGACTGCGTGGCCACGAGCGAACCGCGTCAGTCCTTGCCTCGGGCCCGCATCTCCTCGGCGGCCTTCGTCTGCTCCGGGGTCATCTCGGGCGGTCCCGGCTTGACCGTGATGCGGTTGATCGTGCCGGTGAAGCGGAACGGCACCTGGTAGTCGGCATCGTTGACGCCAGTGCGGGTGTCGTAGCCGATGTCCATCCCCTCGTCGGCGACCTCCAGCGCAGGCACGGTGTGCGGGATCGTAAGCTTCGCCACTTCGCGGCCATCCACGCTGAGCACGCCGGTGCCGCCCTTGGCGAGCCCCGGGCCGTCGTAGTCGAAGTCGAACACGATCGTGTGCCGGCCGGGCGGGATCGCCTGCGCGCCCTCCCAGCGGAAGCGCCGCAGGTCGAGCAGGTTGTAGGTGAAGACCGGCTTGCCCTTCAGCAGGTACAAGCCCCAGCCGTCGAAGCGGCCGCCCTCGGTGATGAGCATGCCCTCGGCGCCGCCTTGCGGGATGTCGACGTCCACGGTGATCCTGAAGTCGCGGGCCACGTAAGGCGGCATGGCGCCTAGCGCGATCGACATGGGAGCGTCGTAGACGAACTCGGTCAGGCCCGGCGAGCCGCTCGGCCGCGGGTCGAGCATGCGCCCGAAGCCGGTGTTGTCGAGCGGGAAGACGTTGTACTTCTTCGCCTCCGCGTCGAAGACCGCCTGCAGCTCCTTCAACTTCTGCGGGTTCTTCGCGGCGAGGTCCTCGTACTGCGTCCAGTCCTTGGTCAAATCGTACAACTCCCACTCGTAGTCGAGCGGGTTCGGCGTCTTCACGCCCGGGGTGTTCTCCCACGGCGGGATCGCCACCTTGGTATTCGCATACCAGCCGTCATGGTAGATGGCCCGCTGACCGATCATCTCGAAGTACTGCGTCGTGTGCCGCGTTGGCACGTTGGCGTTGGCCTTGTCGAAGGTGTAGGCCATGCTGACGCCCTCGATCGGCACCTGCCTGATGCCGTCGACGAATTCCGGCGCAGGGATCCCGGTGGCCTCGAGGATCGTCGGCACGAACGCTTCTTTGATACAGATCAACGAAGTGCTTGGTTGGCGTTCAAGCCCCGCTTTGATCTCGATCAAACAGACCGAGCGTTGCGAGGGCAAGATCGGCGGCTGGCTGGCGGCCACCGGATTCTGATTCGCGTGTCGCGACTCAAATTTGGAGTCGTGGCTGGGGCTCCGCTATAGACTGTAATCGATGTGACGCTCCGTCTGACATTCAACTGTCACGCTTTGGCTTCGCGCCTTCGTCGTCGCCGTAGGTCGATATCGTGGTCGAACCCGAGTACATCCCAACGAGGCGGGCGATAACAAACGCCATGTAGAAGACCGACGCGAACTCCTGGAGTAGGACCATCATTTGTGCAGTCCGACTTGCCGGCACCACATCGGTCAGCGCGACGGTCGTAACCACGTTGAAGCTGAAGTACGCCAGGTTCGCGACTCGCAGACTCTTGCTCGACTCCTCGAGCCCTGAAAACGCGCCCGGGGATAGTTCCTCGATGATCGCGTAGAGAT
>DASPUW010000274.1:0-6153 GCA_035622675.1 Burkholderiales bacterium
CCCGTATGGCGGGAGACGAAGGACGGCGACGAAGCCCTCGTGATTTTTCGTGCGACCGACGCCTATATCTCACCCAACTGGTATCCGAGCAAGCACGAGTTTCACCGGCAGGTTCCAACCTGGAACTACCAGGTTGTGCACGTGCACGGGGAGATCAGGATTCGCGATGACGAGAAATTCGTGCGTGGGGTGGTGGCGCGCCTCACGCGGGTGAATGAGGCGCGCACAGGCTCTGACAAGCCTTGGAAGATGACCGATTCCTCGAAGGAGTACATCGATCAGATGCTGTCGGCCATCGTCGGCATCGAGATCGAGATCACGAGGATGGTCGGGAAGTGGAAGCTCAGCCAGAACCGGGAGGAGCGAGATCGCATCAACGCTGCGGAAGAGGTACGCAAGCGCGGCGGGGAGGTCACTTCTGCGGCCATGTTGGCGGCTTTATCCAAAGGAAGCTGACGCCCGACAATGCGATGCATCCGTTGAGCCTGTTGTCATAAAATCAGGACCTCAGCGGTAAGCCTAGTTGCCGGAGCCTTGTGATGCCGAACGCGAGCGGCAAGAAACAAAAGGAGCGCAAAGCCACAAGCGCCGCTGGGAGGAGCGGATCTCGGACCGTAAAGTCTCCGTCCCGGATGATCGACGGGAGGATCAAGGAGCTAGCCGACTGGCGCGGCAAAACGCTTTCCCGCCTCCGCACATTGATCAAGCAGGCGGACCCCGAAGTGGTCGAGGAGTGGAAGTGGGACGTTCCGGTCTGGTCTCACGACGGATTGATCTGCACCGGCGAGGCGTACAAGAGCGTCGTGAAGATGACCTTTGCCAGGGGCGCCGCACTCGAGGACCCATCGAGGCTGTTCAACTCGAGCCTCGCTGGCAACACGCGGCGTGCCATCGACTTCCGCGAAGGCGAGGAGATCGACGAGGAGGCATTGAAAGCTCTTTTTCGCGCAGCTGTGATACTCAACGTGTCCCGCGCCCGCGGCTGATCGGGATGCAAAGCGATCCCGGCTCGCTCCAAGCCGAAGGCGGGTGCCTTTGCCGTGCCGTGCGCTACCGGGTGACCGGCGCTCCGCTCTCATCGATCATCTGCCATTGCCAAAGTTGCCGGCGAGCCAGCGCGGCGGCATCGGTGGCTTGGCTGACCTTCGCGGTCGCGTCCTTCGAGCTCCTCTCCGGCGAGCTGCGGAATTTTCGATCTTCGCCCGGGGTCACGCGCAAGTTCTGCGCTCTATGCGGCAGTCCGATCACGTACGAAAACGACCGCGATACCGGTTCGATCGATGTGACGACAGCCTCGCTCGACGATCCCGATCGTTTTCCGCCGACTCGAGAAGTGTGGCTGGAGCACAAGATCGCATGGCAACAGACGAATGGAACAATCGATCAATTCCCGAGGGGCAGCGGCGGAGGGCAGCAGGCGTGATCGGCCACAGCCGGCGACGGACAAGGCGACGTGCGCATTCCTGAGGCCTTCTTCGTCGTCATCAACCCGACCGTTCGCTTTCTGCTGCGGTCGCCGATCCACTGGCTTTGGAGCGGAAGCCTGATGCTGATCACGTTTACCGGGCGTCGGACCGGGAAGGTTTACACGACGCCGGTCCGCTACCTGGCGAGTGGCGACGCCGTATGGGCGTTCACGGGTTTGGAAACCAGGTGGTGGAAGAACTTGGGAGGCGGAGCGATCGTTTCTCTGCGGATTCGTGGAGAAGAGAGGCGCTATCGAACGGAGGTCGTCGCAGACGCGCCCGACGAGATCCGCAGCGCGCTCGGAGAGTTTCTCGCGCACTTTCCGCAGGACGTGCCCTATTACGAAATCGCCTTGGGCACGGACGGTCGCGTATCCCAGAGCGACTTGGAGAAGGCTGCGGCAAGAACAGTCTGGATCAGGGCCTACCCGCAACAATGATGCAGACCGTCGATTCAGTGTGCTACCGTTGACGAGCCTCTGCTTCACCAGGAGATTCGAATGCTCAAGGGTTATTGGATAGCCCGGGTCGATGTTACTGACCCGGAAAAATACAAACTCTACGTCGCGGCCAACGCCGGCCCCTTCAAGAAGTACGGAGCACGCTTCGTGGTTCGCGGCGGCCGCTTCGAGAACCCCGAGGGCACGAGCCGCAGTCGCAATGTGGTGCTCGAGTTTCCTTCGTATCAGGCCGCGCTCGACTGCTGGAAGTCGCCTGAATACCAGGCGGCATTGAAGCTAAGGCAAGTGGCGTCGAGTTCGGATCTCGTGATCGTCGAGGGATACGACGGTTCGCAGCCATCGCAGTCGTAGACGGTTAGGATAGCGCCTGGGTAATCCGCGGGGGAGGGGACATGGCCAAGGCTAGGACCAGAAAGCAATCGCGAGGCGCTACCGGCCGGCGCGGGAGGGCACGGCATACCGCTGCCCTTCCTACGCGCGGCGAGCGTGCCGCCATCGGGCGAGCCCTGCGCGACAAGGCCCCGCGCAAGAGCCACGGCGACTGGAAGCTGCCGCGTGATCACCGCGACCCGATCCGCATTCTCGAAGCGTCGAACCGCGGGCGGTTGCCGGAGCTCGTGCCGATCCGCTACGGCCGCATGCTGCACAGCCCCTTCACGTTTCTGCGCGGCTCCGCCGCGGTGATGGCGTACGACCTCGCCAAGACTCCGACCAGCGGTCTGCAGGTGCAGGCGTGCGGTGACTGCCACCTGATGAACTTCGGCTTGTTCGCGACCCCTGAGCGCAATCTGGTCTTCGACGTCAACGATTTCGACGAGACGCACCCCGGGCCATGGGAATGGGACTTGAAGCGCCTCGCTGCGAGCTTCGTGATCGCGGCTCGAGACAACGCGCTGCCCGCGGCGCAGGCGCGGGATGTGGTCATGGAGTGCGCGAGCGCATATCGGGAGCACATGCGCGAGTGTTCCGCGATGACGCCGATGGAGGTTTGGTACCAGCGTCTGGACATGGAAACCCTCATCGAACAGGCCCCGGACGCGGAAGCCAGGAAGTTCAGGCAGCAGCTCGCCAAACAGGCGCGCCAACGCATCATCGAGCACCTGTTCCCTAAGATCGTCGCGGTCGCCGGGGGGCAGCACCGCCTGGTCGATCAGCCGCCGATCCTCGTGCACGTAAAGGAACCCGAGTTTGAGGAGCGCGTATACCTGGCGGTATCCGCCTACCGGCAGTCGCTGTCCGACGAGCGCCGGGTTCTCCTGGATCGCTACCGCCTCGAGGATTTCGCGTTGAAGGTCGTAGGAATCGGCAGCGTCGGCACCCGTTGCTACATCGCGCTGCTCATGTCCGACGAGCATCATCCGTTGATGCTGCAATTCAAGGAGGCCGGGCGCTCTGTCCTCGAGCCCTACACCGGGCGCAGCAAGTATGACAATCAGGGGGAGCGCGTCGTCATGGGGCAGCGCTTGATGCAGTCCTCGAGCGACATTTTCCTGGGCTGGGTGCGGGGACGGCGCGGCAAAGATTTCTACGTGCGGCAGCTGCGGGACATGAAGATGTCCGTCCCGCTCGAAGGGTTGAGCGCCGATCGGCTCGCCCGCTACGCGACGGCGTGCGGCTGGACCCTGGCGCGTGCTCATGCCAAGTCTGGCGATGCCACCGCCATCAGCGGGTATCTGGGCAAGGCAGCTGCCTTCGACCGCGCGCTGGCTCGATTTGGAAGCGCCTATGCAGACCAAACGGAACGCGATCACGCGGCGCTTATCAAGGCGGTACGCTCCGGCCGGGTCGAGGCCTTGACCGACGAATAGACCATTCAAGTGAGGAGGCTGCTATGCCGGAAGTCGGAACCAAGCTGGTCTTTGAGAACGAGCGCGTCCGGGTCTGGGAATTCACCCTCCAGCCCGGGGAGACTATCGAGGCGCACCGTCACGATCACGATTACTTCTTCTATCCGATCGAAGGCGGAACGCTCGAGGTGACCCGGCCCACGGGCGTCACCCGGCTGACATTGAACGCAGGCGAGGTCTATTTCCGCAAGGGCGGCGACACCCATGCGGCGAAGAATGTCGACAACCACCGGTACCACGAGGTGCTGGTCGAATTGAAAGGTTGATTCTGCAGCAGCGCATCGATCCCGGTGCGACCGACCTTATCTGGCTGGCGGCTCTGCAGCCCAACGTGCATTGAGTTTGTTCCCTATGAAGAGATTTCCGACGCAGTGGCAGGCGGTGAGATGGACGTTGACCACAGCTGCATTAACGCTGCCTCTCTATGCTGCTGCCGCCGCTCAGACGGAAGCCGATCTGAAGGAACAGATCATTCTTGTCTGCCACAACGAAATGGGCGAGTTCGGGGCGGAGCTGGTTCGGCAGTGCATCGAAACCGAGACCGCGGCGCTGAACGAAGTTTCCTCCCATCCGGACACAGCCGAACCGATCGTGTCGCGCTGCAAGCGCGTCGCCGGCGGCAGAGGTTGGGGAGCGGTGAAGGTGTGCGTCGACCAGGACATCGCGGCCGCCGCGGCGCTCGATCGCTATCCTGCCGAGCAGGCAGCGGTGATCGAACAGTGCCGAACCGAGGTGGGGCAGCAGGGTTCCGCAAAGGTCAAGGCCTGCGTCGATCAGCGCATCGCGGCCCAGCCGCCCCCTAAACGGTAAACGCAGCGGCGAGCTTCAATGTCTCGCCAGCCGGCGCGACTGAAAGAGCGCGGCGGCGTGCAGCATGACGAAGATTGGAACGAGATAGGCCGGAATGAGGACGAGCGGCAATTCGGCCATCGGCCCGCTCGTGATCTCTCCGGGAGCGCCCGTGGCGAGAGCCGCGCTGAGCGCGCCGGTGCTGACGGCATCGACGAGGTCCAACAGGCCGAGAACATTCCAGGCAACAAACCAATTGCTCGCCGCAAAGTTGGGGCGGCGTATGAGGGCCAGGATCACCCACGGCGCCGTCAGTCCTATTGCCAGGTCGCCCAGGCCGGCAGGCCAGGCGAAGCCACCGGGCAGTACGTGATGGACGTACAGTGCAATGAATCCGAGCCCGGCTGCTCTCCACGCCTGGATGGCCGTCACGACGCGCAGGTCGAGGTTCAGGACGAAATCGCGGAAGGCGGGCGACAACCAGTAGAACAGAAAGAACGCAATGATCGGGGCCACGACGCCGACGAAGATCGGGAGCGGCGGGGTGCCGGGCGGCGACGCGAACGCGCCTGCAGCGCCGAGCACGGCTACCAGCATGAACCACGCGCCCAGCGCTACGGCGACGCTCAGTCCGATGCCGTTGGGGGTGGAGGATTGCGAGGTGAGAACGGTGGACATGGTACGGCCTCCTGGAAGTGACTTGCAGTTTGCAAGTATGTGGAGACGGTAGCATAATGACTTGCAATATGCAAGCGACTCTCCAGGACGACGAATGAACGCCAGGAAAGCGGACAAGACGGACAAGGCATGGCGCTCCGTCTGCCCGATCGCGCGCACGCTCGAGCTGGTCGGCGACAAGTGGTCCTTGCTGCTGATCCGGGACATGCGCTTCGGCAAGCGCACATATGGGGAGCTGCTCGACTCGCCCGAAGGAATCCCGACCAACATCCTGGCCGACCGCCTCAAGCGCCTCGAGGAAGCCGGGCTGGCCGTGCGCTCCGAATATCAGGACCGCCCGGTACGCTATGCATACACTCTAACCGAGAAGGGTCAGGACTTAGGCAATGTCCTTCTGGCACTGAAGCGCTGGGGAGAAGCGAATATCCCGGGCTCGCGTGCTCTGAGACAACCCGCTGCACCTTCCCGCCGCAAGGTCTCCGTGTCAGGGACGAAGTGACCGGTCCGGACCGGATCCACTCCGCAGGCGGAGCCGTCGATGCCCCGCTTCGATAGAATTGCAGCTGACCAGACGAAGTGCGCTCTGGCGGTTGGCGCTGTGGAGTCCGCATGCATACCTATCAAGCTCGTGTCGCGTGGAAGCGAAATGGAGCCAAGTTCACCGACTTGCGCTACAGCCGCGGGCACGAGTGGCTGTTCGACGGCGGCGTGACGCTGGCGGCGTCGTCCTCGCCATCCTCCGTTCCTGCGCCCTACTCCGTGGTAGAGGCGGTCGATCCCGAGGAAGCGCTCGTTGCCGCTGCTTCGAGCTGCCACATGCTCACCTTCCTCTACCTCGCGGCAAAGCGCGGCTTCGTGGTCGACACCTACGAGGACGACGCGTTCGGCGTGATGGAAAAGAACGCGCAGGGA
>DASPUW010000275.1:0-5963 GCA_035622675.1 Burkholderiales bacterium
CCCTCTAGTGATTTGCCAGGACCGGCGCCCTGTCCGGTGTGCCAGCCGGCCCGCGATGAGGTATAAGGTTGAGAATTTTACCGCAGTTTTCCGGTCATTAGCGCAACAATTCTAGACGCCGCGTTCCGAAAAGGCACCGCCATGCCCGCCACCAGGCTATCGCTGGACGCACTGCTGGTTCTCGATGCGATCGCCCGCAAGGGCAGTTTTGCCGGGGCCGCCGAGGAGCTGCACCGGGTGCCGTCGGCGATCACTTACACCGTGCAAAAGCTGGAGCAGGATCTCGACGTGCAGCTGTTCGACCGCAGCGGTCATCGCGCAAGGCTGACGCGCGCCGGGGAGGAGCTGCTACGCGAGGGGCGCTACCTGCTGCGGGCGGCATCCGACATCGAGTGCCGCGTCCAGCGCATCGCGAAAGGCTGGGAGACGGAGCTACGCATCGCCTATAACGACATCATCCCGGGTGAGCGGCTGTGCCCGTTGGTCGCGCAGTTCTACCAGGAGGGCTCAGGCACGCGGCTCCGGTTATCCGCCGAGATCCTGGACGGCTGCTGGGACGCTCTGTTCTCCGGCCGCGCCGACCTCGTCATCGGCGCTCCGAGCGAGGCCCCGCCCGAGCATGGGGCCGCCGTTCGCCCGCTGGGTGAGGTCCAGTTTGTGTTCGCGATCGCCCCGAACCACCCGCTGGCGCAAGTCGCTGAGCCGGTGCCGGTTTCCGACGTTCAGCAGCATCGCGTCGTGGTCGCCGCCGACACCTCGCGCAACCTGCCGCCGCGCAGCGCGGGCCTCGGCAATGGTCAGGACACTTTGACCGTGCCCACCATGCAGGCCAAGCTCGAGGCGCAGGCCTGCGGACTGGGAGTAGGCTATTTGCCGATGAACATCGCCGCGCCCGCGATCGCTTCGGGTCGGCTGGTCCGCAAAGAGGTGGAGGAGGAATCGCCAAAAGCTACACGCATGTCGCTCGCCTGGCGTCCGCGCGACGCGGGCAAGGCGCTGAAGTGGTGGCTCGAGAAGCTGGAAGAGCCCTCGATCAGACAGGCGCTGCTGGCTTGAGGCCCGCGGCTACAACTTGATACGGCCTGTCAAGATATCGCGGAACATCACCCAGTCGCCAGCAAAACTGTAGAGCGGATGGCTGAAAGTCGCAGGCCGGTTCTTTTCGAAGAAGAAGTGCCCGGTCCAGGCGAACGCATAGCCGACCAGCAACCCGAGCAGGACGAACCAGAAACTGCCCGAGACGATTGCGGCCGCGAGGCACACCAGACCAAGCGAGCTGCCGAGGAAGTGCAGGCGGCGGCAGGTCCGGTTACGGTGTTCCGACAGGTAGAACGGGTAGAACTCGCGGAAGGTCGAGTAGGTCTCACTCATGTCTTTTCCGCGTCACCCGTGCCATCGTTAGCGAGTTGCTGACGCACGTGCTCCATGTCCACCGCCTTGGCCTGATCGATCAGGGCATGCAACTGAGGTGGTGGAAGCGCACCGGCTTCCGAATACAGGATCACCTGATCGCGGAGGATCATCAGAGTTGGGATCGACCGGATCCCGAACGCTCCCGCCAGCTCGGGCTGCGCCTCGGTGTCGACTTTGCCGAACACCACGTCGGGATACTTCTCGGAGGCCTGCTCGAAGGCGGGCGCAAACAGGCGGCAGGGCGCGCACCATGCCGCCCAGAAATCCACCACAACCATCGGATTCTGCTCCACAGTGTCGTCGAAGTTGTCTTTGGTCAAATTGAGTGTCGCCATCGATCGTCCTCGCGTAATGTAGCTCAGTGTAACAGCGTCCCAGCTCACGGTCCGGTAAGCTGATCGGAACACAAGCGAACAAGCACGACATGCCAACAACCCGCATCGAGCGCGACAGCTTCGGAGAGATCGAAGTGCCCGGGGACCGCTTGTGGGGAGCGCAGACCCAGCGCTCGCTCGAGCACTTCCGCATCTCGAGCGAGCGTTTTCCCCCGAACTTCATCCACGCGCTGGCCGAGGTCAAGCGCGCTGCGACCGCGGTAAACGCCGAGCTCAATCTGCTGAATGCGGACAAAGCTCGGGCGATCGTGGCGGCCGCAGGCGAGGTCATAGCCGGACAGCACGCGAACGAGTTCCCTCTGGCGGTGTGGCAGACCGGCTCGGGGACCCAGACCAACATGAATATGAACGAAGTGCTCGCCAACCGCGCGAGCGAGCTGCTCGGCGGTCAGCGCGGGGTCCACCGGCTGGTTCATGCGAACGACGACGTCAACCGCAGCCAGTCGTCGAACGATGTGATTCCCACGGCGATGCATCTGGCCGCTGCCCGCGCTCTCGTCCAGGACCTGCTGCCACGCCTGCACGCGCTGCGCGATGCCCTGAACGACAAAGCGCGGGCATTTGCCGGCATCGTCAAGATCGGGCGCACGCATCTGCAGGACGCGACACCGCTCACGCTCGGCCAGGAGTTCTCCGGATACGTGGCACAGATGGAGCACGCTGTGGCGCGTGTGCGGGCGGCGCTACCCGGCCTGTACGAGCTCGCCATCGGCGGCACCGCGGTCGGAACCGGGCTCAATGCTCCGCCCCAGTTTTCGCGCAAAGTGACCGATGAGCTGGCGCGTACGAGCGGTCTGCCGTTCGTGAGCGCGGGCAATAAGTTCGAGGCGCTCGCCGCGCACGACGCGCTGGTGTTCGCGCACGGCGCGTTGAAGAGCGTGGCCGCCAGCCTTATGAAAATTGCGAACGACGTGCGCTGGCTCGCCTCCGGGCCTCGCTCGGGCCTGGGCGAGTTGAGCTTGCCGGAGAACGAGCCCGGTAGTTCGATCATGCCCGGCAAGGTGAATCCGACGCAGTGCGAGGCATTGACGATGGTTTGCTGCCAGGTGCTCGGCAACGACGTGGCCACGAACTTCGGCGGCGCGTCGGGTAACTTCGAGCTGAATGTATTCAAGCCGCTCATCATCCACAATTTCCTGCAGAGCACGCGGCTGCTTGCCGACTCGATCCACAGCTTCACACGCTACTGCGTGGACGGAATCGAAGCGGACGCGGAGCGCATCGCCGAGCTGCTGGACAACTCGCTGATGCTGGTGACCGCCCTCACGCCGCACATCGGCTACGACAAGGCAGCCGAGATCGCGAAGAAAGCGCACCGGGACGGCACCACCCTGCGCGAAGCCGCACTGGCGCTCGGCTTCGTCAACGCCGAGCAGTTCGACCAGTGGGTGCAGCCCGAACAAATGATCGGGCCATCAGGCGCAGGTTAGGAGACCAAGCTATGCGCGACAACACAATCGTCGTCCTCGGCGCCGCAGGCGGGGTGGGCGAAGGCATCGTCGATGAGCTACTGCGCGCCGGCGCCCGGGTGCTCGCCGTTTCGCGCACAGAGGCCAGACTGGAGCAGCTGGCCGAGCGGCTTGCTCGGCCGCGCCATCTTGAGCTGATCGTGGGAGACGTCAGCAGCGAAGAAGGGGCGGCGGCTTTGGTCCAATCGGCAAAGCGCGCTGCTCCGCGTCTCGATGGCGTCGTTGCATCCATCGGTAGCTGGTGGGAGGGGCCTCCGCTCACCAGGACTCCGCTGGCGGACTGGAATGCGGTGCTGGCCGAGCGCTTGACGTCGCACTTCCTGGCCGCCAAATATTTCATCCCGATCGTCGTTGAAACCTCGCCGCGGGGCTTTTACCTGTCGATCGGTGGCTCACACGCCGAGGTGGCGATACCGAACTCGGGTCCGGTTTCGGTTGCCTCTGCGGCGCAGGTCATGCTGACCAAGGTGCTGCGCGCAGAGACGGGGCAAGCAAACGTACGCATTCAGGAACTGATCATCTGGACCACGATCGCCACGCGCGCCCACGGCGGAAAGGTCGATCCGAGCTGGATCACGCCCAACGATGTGGGGCGGCACATCATCGCGCTGGTGGCGAGCGAAGCCGCTACGCGCGAGCCCGTCGTGCACCTGCGCAGCCGCGACGCGGTAGCAAAGCTCGGTTAGGCCGGCGCCGGAGAAGCGCCGTTGCGCTTCTCGAACCTGCCGAAGCGCACCAGGATGGTCGGCAGGATGAGCAGATTGAGCACGGTCGAGGTCACGAGGCCGCCGACTATGATGGTGGCCATCGGCCCCTCGATCTCGCGCCCGGGCTCCCCTGTCCCCAGCGCGAGCGGCAGCAGCCCGAGCGCTGTCACGAGCGCGGTCATCAGGATAGATGGCAGGCGCTCGGCGGCGCCCTTGACTGCTGTCTCACCATTCCAAGGCAGACCCTCGGTCCCGACCAGATACTGGTAGTGGGACACCAGCATGATCGAATTGCGCAGCGTGATGCCAAACAGGGTCACGAACCCGACCACCGAGCCGAGCGAAAGCCAGCCTCCGGTGGCGAGCACCGCGATCACGCCCCCGATCAGCGCGAACGGAAGGTTGAGGAAGGTGATGAGCAGATTGCGCAGGTTGTTGAAGGCGATGTACAACAGCAGGAAGATGCCGATCGCAGCGATCGCCGAGTGCACGATGAGATCTTCGCGCGCCTGCGCCTGTGCGCGCGCAGTGCCGCTGAACACCGCGTAGTTGCCCGGCGCCAGGTGCACCTCCTCCGCGATGCGCTTGCGCACGTCGGATTCGAAGTCCTGCAGGTCGCGCCCAACCGTGTTGGCGGTGACAGTCTGAATCCTGCGTCCGCCGGAGTGAAGGATCTTGTAGCGGCCGCCCTCGAGGCCGATGTCGGCTACGTCGCGCAGCGGCACCAGTCTGCCATCCGCAGCGCGTAACTGCAGGCGCCCGATCTCGGCGATACGGTCGCGCGTCTCCGGCGCCAGCACGACCACCAGCGGGATGACGTGGTTGGCCTGGTACACCTGCGCCACCAACGCGCCGCCGTAAGCTGCGCTAACTGTTTCCAGCGCGTCGAGCGGAGCGATCCCCAGAGCGGCTGCTCGCTCCTGCCGCAGGCGCACCACGAGCTGCGGGGTCCCGGGCGGCGCTTGTACCTGCACGTCGCGCGCCCCTGGGACGCGCGCCACAGCCGCCGCCACAGCCTGGGCATCGCGGTCCAGCAGATCGAGATTGGAGCCGTAGAGATTGATCACGAGTGGCGCGGCAAATCCGGCGATGGTTTCCTCGATGCGCTCGGTCAGGAAGGTATTCACCGCGAACGCCACGCCAGCGAAGCTGCCGCCGCGCTCGCCGGACAGCGTTTCGCGGATCTCGCGCAGGATGCGGGCCTGCTCCCGGCCGCCGAGCGCGCCGATCTCGACTTCGAACTCGCTGTAGTGCGTGCCGAACGTGTCGGCGCCGTTGGGGGCGCGACCCACCCATTGCGCCACCGACTTCACGCCCTTGATGGAGCCGATTGCCTTGGTGACGCGGTTGCCGATGCGCAGAGACTCAGACTCTGCCGTCCCGGGCACAGCCGTCATGTGGAGCACGTAGTGACCTTCGCGCAACGCCGGAATGAATTCTCCGGAGAACAGAGGCAGCAGCCCGATCCCGACCGCGATGACCACGAACACAGCGCTGACGATCCGCCCGGGGAAACGTTCGATGCGGCGCAGCGCCGCGGCGTAGCGCGGCTTCAACCACGCCACCGCGGGCGGGTCCTGCGTCTTCAGGCCAGCGCGCGCCAGCAGCAGGTAGCACAGTGCGGGCGTCAGGGACAGCGCCACGATCAGCGACGCGAGGATGGCCAAGATGTAGGCCAGGCCGAGCGGAGCGAACAACCGGCCGGCAACACCCGAGAGAGTGAGGAGGGGAACGAAGACCAGCGCGACGATGAAGGTCGCGTAGACGACCGAGCTCCGCACCTCGACCGAGGCATCCAGCACGACTTGATCGGCAGGCCGCGGCAGCGCCGCCGCGCGATTCAGGCGCAGCCGGCGGAAGATGTTCTCGGTGTCGATGATCGCGTCGTCCACCACCTCGCCCAGCGCAATGGCGAGACCGCCGAGCACCATGATGTTGAGCCCGACGCCGAAGTAGTCGAGCACCAGCACTGCGCCCAG
>DASPUW010000276.1:0-15302 GCA_035622675.1 Burkholderiales bacterium
ACCCGTTGCGCGAACCATGCATCCACAGCTTCTTGCCGCCGACGTCGGCCAGAATGATCTCGTTCACGCCGTCGTAGTCGTATGGATCGTTGGGCGTGTAATTGAAATACGAGAGCATCTTGCCGGTATCGGGGTCGAGCACGAGGTTGCTGTTGGTGAACAGGTTGTCACCCAGCCGCACGTGCCGATCGAAGTCCGGACCAGGGTTGCCGACCGGCCAGAACAGACGGTTGGTCTCCTGGTCGTAGGAGCCGGTGATCCACGCCGAGCCGCCGCCGTACTTCCAGGATTCGCCCGCCCAGGTGTCGTTGCCGGGCTCGCCGGGACCAGGAATGGTGTAGGTCTGCCACACCTGCTCGCCGGTATCGGCGTCGATCGCCTTGATCCAGCCGCGCACACCGTACTCGGCGCCGGCCGTGCCGAAGATGATCTTGCCGCGCAACGCCATCGGCATGATGGTGAAGGTCTCGGCGTAGGTGTAATCACCCATCTTCTTGTCCCACACCACCTTGCCGGTCTGATTGTCGAGCGCGACGATGTGAGCGTCGAGGGTCGCCAGGTAGACCTTGTTCCGGTACACGGCCACGCCGCGGTTCACGACGTCGCAGCACAGCTTCGGAAACACGTCGCCCGGCAGTTCGCGCTCGTACTTCCATTTCACCAAGCCGGTGACACCGTCAGCCGCAATCACGCGGTTGAAAGACGTCGTCACGTACACCGTACCGTTCACCACCACCGCCTGGCTGTCCTGACCCTCCAGCACCCCGAACGACAGGTTCCACACGGGGCGCAGGCGCTTCACGTTGTCCCGGTTCACCTCCCGCAGCGGGCTGTAGCGCGTCGTCTGATAATCGCGACCATAGAGCAGCCAGTTGTTGGCGTCCTTGTCGGCGTTGAGCAGCATGTCATCCGTCACGTAGTTCGGATACTGTTTGGATTCCAACGTATCCACGCCTTGTGCGGACGCATAACCTGCCGCACCCATTGCCGCGGCCGCAGCCAGGGACAACGCCGCTTTCTTGAGCGACAATTGCTTGACCATCGAGGTTACCTCCCAAAAGTGTTGCGCATCGCGTCTTGATTGACTGCGGACGCTTTGCGACGTTGCATTGTTGCGTGTTTGAAGCGGAGGAAAGACTGCCTCAAAGAGCGCGCTGCACCTTGCGTACAGCGCGTTCAAAATAGAGAAACCACTGGGGATTGTCAACACATGCTTAGACTCGCTTCACCTATCCGCGAAAGACGGCGCTATTGCATCGCACAACACCGGCCGCTTGCCTTGGGGAGCGCAGCTTGAGGCTGCTCGCCGCCGCGCTCGTCGTCGCCCTTGCGCTCCATACGCCTGGGCCGCTCCGCGCCGATCCCCTGCTCACGTATCCGCTGCGCGTCAAAGGGCATTCGATTCGGGCGGAGGTGGCCAACACCGACGAGAGTCGGCGCACCGGCCTCATGTACCGCGAGAGCCTGTCGGAGAATCAAGGCATGCTGTTCGTGTACGAGGAGCCGGGACGGCACGCGATGTGGATGAAGAACACGTTGATCCCGCTGTCGGTCGCCTTCATCGACCGCAGCGGGCGCATCATCAACATCGAGGACATGCGGCCGCAAACCGAGGACACCCACGCGGCGAAAGCGAGCGCGGCCTTCTCGCTCGAGATGAATCAGGGCTGGTTCGCGAAACGCGGGGTGAAACCGGGCGACCGCATCCAGGGCCTGGAACGCGTGCCGCCCTCGCAACAGTAAGCCGCGGGCCGGCCTCGTCAGCTTCCGAACAGCGCTGTGCGGAACACTCCTCCGCTGGCGATCATGAAGAACAGCATGGGCATCGACAGCATGGTGTTGGCGCGTGAGGCGAGGAACGCGACGCGGCGCGCTTTGCCCTTTTCCTCGTCGGAGGCCTGCACGAGGCCCAGGATCTTCTTCTGGTTAGGCCAGATCAACACCCAGACGTTGAACAGCATGATGGTGCCCAGCCAGGCGCCGACCCCGATCGGGACGTAGACCTTCTGCTGGAAGAAGAAAGCGTCGAGAAAGTGGCCGCCGAGTATCGAGGCGCCCGCCAGCCAGGTGACCACCGCCGCCCAACGGAAAAACAGCAGCGCCCGGGGCGCAACATGCCGGCTGATCCCCGCCGCCGAGTTGTCCGCTTGCGCGGCTTTGAGCGCGGCGACTTGCACGAAATTGAAGTAGTACAGCAGGCCGATCCACATCACGCCCGCCAGGATATGCAGCCAGCGTACGAGCCCGTAATGGATGAACGCTCCCCAGTCCATGGCTAGCTCCCCAGCGCAAGCTTGACGATCCAGTACAGGATCAACGTCAGCACCAGGCCGGATATGACCGTACCCCACAGCGAATCCAACGGGTTTTTCATGTTCTCCTCCAGGTTGGGGGGTGGACTTCGGCGAGTAGGATACTACGGTCGCGAATCGGAAGTAGCGACCATGCGGCACGCGATGCCGTTCGAATGACGCAAGGGGGGCCGCAGCAGCGGCCGCCGGTCAGGACGCCGCCTCGACGTGCAGCACGAGGGCGGTGGAATCGTTTCGGCCCATGTACGCAGCTTGATGGCGCTGGGCCTCCTTCACCAGTGTCTGCGCGGCGGCGTGCGGTGCCTGCTCCTCGCGCAGGACCCTGCCCATGCTCGCATCGCCGAGGACCTCCCACACGCCATCGGTCACGAGCAGAAATGCATCCCCCGCCTGCAATTCGCCTTCGGCGAAATCGACTACCAGATAGCTGTCCAGCCCGACAGCGCGGCGCAGCACGTGGCGCATGTCGCGCCGCTGCCAGCTGTGGTCGGCTGTGAGCTGCTGCAGCCGCCCGCGGCGCTGGCGATAGACGCGCGTATCGCCCACGTGCGCGAGGTGGTAGTGCCGGCCGCGGAGCACCAGCACGCTCACCGCTGCCACTACGGTGTCGCGATCGGGGCGCCGGCCGTTCTGTGCCCACAGCCAATCATTGGCTGCGCGCAGTATGCGATCCAAGGACTGCCCGATGCTCCAGCGCGGTGGGGTAACGTAGTAGTCGGCTGCAAGGCTGCGCACGGCGATCTCCGCCGCAATCCGCGCCGAGCCGGAGCCGCTGACCCCATCGGCCAGAGCGACGAGCACCCCTCGGTCCACGCGGTCTTCGGGCGGAGCAACCACCGCATGAAAGTCTTCATTCGGCTTCCCCGCCGCGCCCAGGGTCGCGCAGCCTACGCGCAGGGCGAGCCCTTGCGCACCAGCCGCACCCGACAGGCATATCACCGCTGGCGCGTATAGCTGCACATCGGGTGTGGCCACGGCGGACTCCTCAGCGCGGCGCAACCTGCTGCGCACGATCGCGGTGCGGTCCACGGCCGGCCGGCCCGAGGCTCCCAGTCTCGACCGCGGCGATGGCCTTGGCCTGATTCATGTCTTCCGTGTAACCACTCACATAGAGACAGCAGGCGAGCTGATTCACCAGCGGATGGGGGATAGGGGCTCCACCGTCGAGCGCCTGCCGGGTCCAGGCAGCCGTCGCATGCGCATCCAGGCTCACGGGCAGTGCCGCGACGGCCTTGACCGGACCCGCTTCCTCCTCGAACAGCACGGTGCGCTCGCCGTGCTCGAACCACTCGATCCTGGGACGACGGCGAGGGTCGGCAAACGGCTCTCCCTCCGTGCTCCTCAAGAGCAGCGCGGATCCATCGGTGGCGGCGAAAAACGCCGCCAGCCGCATGAGCTGCTCATCGCTGGCCGCGCCGGACAGGCGCACACCGCATCCTTCAAACGGTTCGATCAACTTCGCCGCCGTATGCGCCGTGTTGCGCGTCCCCAGGCGATGACGCAGAGCGAGCATGCTGGCAAGCCCCGGACACAGAGCCGCGAGCGGAACGTAGATCAGCAGCTCTTCGTCCAGAGTTTTCTGTGCCTGCGCCAATGTGGCGCTCGGCATGATGCCCAGCTCGCGCAGCACGTACGCGCTGGCCACGCGGCCGCTTCCTTCCAGTGTGCCGTGGAAGAGAACCGGGACCCCGAGGCGGCGCAGCAACATCCCCAGCAGCGGCAGCATGTTGTGCTCGGTACGCGCCCCGCCGTAGGCTGGAACGACGAGTGGGCGCAGGCGACCGGGCGGGGCACGCAGCGGATAAAGGCGCTCGGCAACCGCCCGGTGCACGCCGAGAAGCTCGGACGTCGACTCGCCTTTCATGTGCAGCGCAGTGAGGATGGCCCCGAGCTCGAGATCGGGCACTCCGCCATCCAGCATCGCCGCGAACAGCGCGTGCGCTTCCTCTTCGGCCAGATCAGCCGAACCTCGATAACCGCCCGCGACCTGTTTGACGATGTGGCTGAAATTCACCGCGCCCAGAGCGCCACCGATCGAGCGCCCCGCCTCCGTGCCGGTTGGCTGCGGTCAAGCTCGAATGGCTTGCCGCCGCCAGCATTCAGCAACCGGTGTGCCACCAGCTTTGTGGCTGCGGATCAATCGTTTGCAAAAATACCAACCGTCCCGCCGGCGAGAAGTTGGTGCGTTGATCGAGGTGAGCGCGTTGTTTTGGTGCAAACGCAACACCAGGCGGTCGAATCCTTTCAAGCGGAAGCGCGTTCGGCTAACATGGAGTCGCTTTCGGGGTCCCACTCGCATGCGTGACGCGATCTCCTACGCGAACCCTGAGGCCCGGATGGATCGGCCCGGGAAGGAGGTGTCTATGAAAAGCGCGTTTTGCCTGACCGCAACTGCCGCGATCCTCCTCTGTCTCGTTCCTGCGCAGGCTCAGACATTGCGCAGCGCTTCACCCGATGCTCGCTTCGACACGCTGCGGCCCGAAAGCGGCTTTCAGGACTGGCGTCGGCTCTCGCTCGAAGGCGGTGCGCGTCCGACCGACGCTGGCGCGGGCTACGCATATACGCTGCCGGGAGATCCTCTGGGCGCGAATTCTGCCGAGATGGTCGGCGGCTACTGGCGTCCGCTGTCGCAACGCCTGTCATCCCTGGTGGAAACGAGCGTCATTCCCGGTGCCGGCGGAACGGGCGAGCGCTCGGTGCTGGGCCAGCTCGCAACACAATTCGGCAAGGGCTGGGGCTTGCAAGCGGGCGTGCGGCGCAGCGATCTTGGGGTGCCATTGTCCGAACCGGCGAATGGCAGCGGCCTGGGGCTGTCCGCTCTGCCGCCGATGAGTGGCACATCGAGCATGGGCGCGGATCTCGGGATCGTCACCGTCGAGCGCTTCTGGGATCGCTATCGCGGGGCTTACACGCTGTCGTCGGGACGGGCGGACGGCGGAGCCACAGCCACCAGCCACCGCCTGCAGTTCAGCTACTTTTACTCGGCGCGCAGCTCCGTTGGCCTGTCGTATACCACGGGCCGCGTGTTCGATCCCGCGCTGCCGCTCAGCGGCTTGACCGGCATGACCCCGGTGGAAACCAGCAATTACGGCGTGATGGGCGAGCACTGGTTCACTCCGTCCTGGAGCATCAACTACAACGCTCTCCTCGAGGATCACGGCGTCGATGGGCTGAGACCGGAGATCCGGCTCGGCCTGCGGCTGAGGTTCTGACCCTGGCGCGCTTTCATCCTGCCTCCGCCAGCACCGACGCGCATTTGAGGTTGTGCGCCCCCCGCCCAGGACCAACCCGGGCCGCCCGGTGTCTTGTGCTGGGCCTATACTATGGGGCGACTCGCATCGCACAACCGCGCGCGGTGATCACCGCGTCGATCGGTGAGGGCCCGGCTGCAGCCGGGTCCGCATTGCGGACAAGGCTCACCTGGCCGGGATGACAGAAAACGATCCGATATTGCGGCCGCTGGCGCTCACTGGAAGCGAACCGGACGAGCGCGAGGTCGCGTATTCGGCTGATCCGTACGGCAACTGGACGCGGCTTGATCCCGCCTGGACCGAGTTGACTGGGCACACGGTCGAGAGCTCGCTCGCTCGCCCGATTGTCGACTTCATCCACCCGGAAGACCTCGAGCGCCATCTGGAAGCGTTCCAGTCGCTGCTGCGTGGCGAGATCTACTCGTCGCGCCATCCGGCGCGTCTGGTGCGCAGCGATGGCCTGTCCTGCTGGGTCGAGATCTTTGCCTATCCGACCCTGGACCCGCACGGCAAGATCGACGGCATCACCGGCACTCTGGTCGATGTCACCGATCGGCGCAAGGGCATGCGCGCGCTGCGCGAGAGCGAAGCGCGCTTGCGTGCGATCAGCGAGGCCTCGCCGCTCGGGTTATTTGTGATCGACGCAAGAGGCAACTGCATTTTCAGCAACGCCAACTTCCAGAAGCTCGCGGGGCTCGCGCCCGATCAGGTGATCGGACGCGGCTGGCGCATTGCGCTGCATCCGGAGGATTCCGACCGCGTGGTCGAAGCGTGGAACGCAGCGGGGCGCGCGCATGCGCCGTTCAACTCCGAGCATCGTTATCAGCACGCTGATGGCAGCGTCATCTGGAGCCGCCTGCACGCGGCGCCAATCCTGGACGGCAGCCACCTGCTCGGCTACGTGCAGGTGGTCGAGGACGTCACCACCGAGCGGCTGGCGGAGGCGGCGCTGCGCCGCAGCCGGGAGCGGTTGGAGCTGGCGCTGGAGGGCTCCGGCGATGCGCTGCTCGACTGGGACGTGCCCACAGGCGAGATCTACGTGAGCGAGCAGTGGGGCCGGATCATCGGCGGCCACGCCGCGCAAGCGGTCACTACGGTCGAGCAGCTGCGTGCCCTGGTGCATCCCGACGATCTCGACGCGCTCGATTCGGCGGTCGAAGAAACGCTGGGTGGGGCGCGTCCGTTCCTGCGTATCGAGTACCGCACCCGTACGCCGCTCGGGGGGTGGAAGTGGATCGAGACGCACGCGCGCGTGGTGGAGCGTGCGGAGGATGGCTCCGCGCTGCGCGTGACCGGGACCAGCTCCGACATCACCGACCGCAAGGACGTGGAACGCCGCCAGGCCGAGTTCGTGCAAACCGTGAGCCACGAGCTGCGCACGCCGCTCACCTCCATCCTGGGCGCGCTCGACGTCGTGCTGGACGAGCACGCTGCGGCCATCCCGGCAGAAGCCCGCAGATTCCTCGACATCGCCTATCGCAACGCCGCCCGCCTATCGGGCCTCGTCGACAGTATCCTGGACCTGGAGCGCGTCGAGAAGGGTCTGCACGATTTCCGCCATGCAGCGGTTGGCGTACGGGATTTTCTCGAGCGCGCGGTCGAGCTCAACAGCGCTTACGCGCTGAAATACGGCGTCAAGCTCGCACTCGACAGCACACCGCACGAGATCTACATGTGGGTGGACGCCGACCGCCTGCTGCAGGTCGTGACCAACCTGCTGTCAAACGCAGCCAAGTTCTCTCCCGCGGGAGAGTCGGTGGTCGTGGCGGCCGAGGCGAATGACAGCCACGTGCGCATCCTCGTGAAGGACAAGGGACCGGGTATCGCCCCCGAGTTTCGCAGCCGCATCTTTCAGCGCTTCGCGCAGGCTGACAGCCTGGACCAGCGGCGGCGCACCGGCAGCGGGCTGGGGCTTTCCATTTCCAAGGCTCTGATCGAACGCATGGCCGGTGAGATCGGCTTTGCCTCCGAGGCCGGCTCAGGCACCGTGTTCTTCGTCACCGTCCCGCGCAGTTCCGGCCTCGTCACACTTCAGCGCGAGCAGGCGACCGGCACGCGCTAGCTAGAACCTACACACGACTCAGGCGCGAGCGAGCTCTCTCAACACTGCGCACCAGGCCTGCGCCAGGTTGGTGCGGTCGTAGCCGCCACCTCCGAACGCCATCAAACGCCCGGCGGCGTACTCGCCGGCGAGATGGCACAGGCTGCGCGTCGCGAGCGCATGAACCTGCGGAGAGTAGCGCAGATGCGCGAGCGGATCCCCCTCGAGGCCGTCGGCACCGCACTGAAACAAGAGGAATTGAGGCTCGAAGCGGCGCAGGTGCGCCAGCACCCGCGGCCAGGCGGCGAAAAACGCGTCGTCACCGTCGCCCGGCGCGAGCGGGAGGTTGAGCTTGGTGCCCTTTGCCTTGCCGCGGCCGGTCTCGTTTGCCGCGCCGGTACCAGGATAAAGGTAAAGGCCATCCTCGTGGATGTCCGCGAAGATCAGATCCGCATCGTGCTCGTAGGCGTAGAACACGCCGTCGCCGTGATGCACGTCGATGTCGACGTAGGCGACGCGCTGAACGTCGTACTCGCTGCGCAACGTGTCGATCACCACTCCCAGGTCGTTGAACACGCAAAATCCCGCGGCACCGTCTCGCCGCGCGTGGTGCAGGCCCCCGATAGGCTGAAAACTGCGGCTGTACTCGGCCGCCATGATTCGAGACAGCCCGTCCAAAGCGGATCCGACTACCGCGGAGGCGGCCTCGAACACGCCCGGGAACACCGGGGTGTCGCCGTTGTCGAGGAAATCGACTGCGCGCGCTTCGGCATGCTGCACGCGGTCGACGTAGTCGGCGGTGTGGAACCGCTCGATCTCGGCGCGAGCGGCGCGGCGCGGTGGCTCGATCGAAACCTCCTTGTCCAGCCCGCGGGCCATCGCCTCCTCCAGGAACGCACGCTGCCGGTCTTCACCGAGCGGGTGGCCGTCCGGGAACCCATAGCGTCCGAGCGCCTCTCCGCAGTACAGGCAGGTTCGCGGGCTCACCCTTTCTCCCAATGTGCGGTCCGACGCAACGGCGGCCACGGCGCCGACAGCTGCGGGCAGGAGCCGCAGGAAGCGGCGGCGCGATTCCGCATCGGGCACACCGCTAGCCAAGCGAAGCGCCGCAACTCCAGCACGACTGGAAGCTGCCCGGGTTTTCCTCGGCGCAGCTGGGGCAGCGCACATCCTCGGCGGTGACCGATCTGCGCTCGAAAGACTGAACGATGTCGCGCGCCCGGGAGAAATCACGATCCTGCGCCACCCACACCTCCGGCCATGCTTCGGTGAAGGGAAGCTGGCCCACGCCTCCTTGCGCATTCTCGTTGAACACCAACGCCTCGATCCCGGCTTGCGCGAGCAAGCCGCGCAAGAGATGCGCTTCGGGCAAGTTGGCCGCGCGGTACAGCTTCTTCACGGTGTGCTCACTCGGCGATCCTGTGCGCACATCTTAGCGCTCTCAATCGCGTCTGAACACTCGACGCGGCCGGCGCGGTTCGGAAGAAAAATGTCTCTAGAAGAGATCTAGCTGCGATCCGGCCCGCGGCCGGCGGAAACGCGACGTGTCGACGTCTGGCGAGCGCCGGGCTTGATTGAGACCGAGGCGCCTGCACGCATTCTCGAAGCGTTTGCTGAGGAGATCGGCGAGCAGCCCCGTGCCGCGCAGCCGCGTGCCGAAATTGGGATCGTTCTCCTTGCCTCCGCGCAGCTGACGAACGCGGCTCATGACGTGCGCCGCCTTCAACGGATAGTGATGCTCGAGCCACTCTTTGAAAAGGTCCTTCAGCTCCCAGGGCAGGCGCATGACGGTGTATGCCGCCATGCTCGCGCCCGCTTCCGCGGCTGCAGCGAGTACCGATTCCATCGCATCGTCGGTCAAGAAAGGAACGATCGGCGCCACCATGACGCCCGTCGGCACGCTTGCCTGCGCCAGCGCGCGGATTGCCTGCACCCGGCGGCGCGGCGCCGATGCGCGCGGCTCCATGCGCCGAGCCAGATCGTGATCCAGGGTTGTGACCGAGATGTAGACCTGTGCCAACCCTTTCGCCGCCATCGGCGCCAGAAGGTCGAGATCGCGCTCCACCAAGGCATTCTTGGTGATGATGGCGACGGGATGGTCGTGCTCGGCCAGCACCTCGAGCACCTGGCGCGTGATGCACCAGTCGCGCTCGGCTGGCTGGTACACGTCGGTGTTGGCTCCAAGCGTGATGTTCTCGCAGGTGTAGCCGGGCCGTGCTAGCTCTTCGCGCAACAACTGCGCCGCGTTGACCTTGGCGAACAGCCGTGTCTCGAAATCCAGGCCTGGCGACAGGCCCAGGTATGCGTGGCTGGGACGAGCGTAGCAGTAGACACAACCGTGCTCGCAGCCGCGATAGGTGTTGATGGATTTGGTGAACGGGAGGTCGGGCGACTCATTGTGGGTGATGATGCTCTTGGCCTGCTCGGGCGTCACCGACGTTCGAGGTCGGTCGTTTTCGTCCTCGGAGCGGATCTCCCAACCATCGTCGAAGGCCTCGCGTCGCAACGACTCGAAACGGCCTTCCGGATTGCTGGCGGCGCCGCGCCCTTTGTGCGCAGTCCCGTAGTCGCCGGTAACGGTCTTCAGCCCCATACTGCAAATTTATACAGTATCGGGCTGGCTGTCCAGACCGGGGCTGGCCCTCTAGCTTTTCAACCCCATCATCTTCATCGCGCCGCGGAACAGGGTGCTGCCGGGCGTGGCCAGACGGTCCAGAATAGTGAAGTGGTTGTCCTCGGGGCAGGCAAGGTCGTCTTTGACTACCGACTGCCATTGGTCCCGGAGAAGCTTGTTTTGATGATGGAAACCTTCCTGCTCCTTGCCCCCTACCGCCGTGTACACGGGCGCGTCGGTCGCGGGCGGGATCAACGCGGGGCTGACGCGATTGGCTTCGGCCGGCGTCAGGCGCACGTCCACGTTGACCGAGGGCGTGTGCATCACGGGGACTACGTCGTATACGCCGCTGACGGAAAGGCCACCGTGCACGACCTTGGCCGGCAAATCGGGAGCAAAGCGCGGCCACTGTGCGGCCAGGCACATCGCGGTGAGATGCCCGCCGGCTGAATGACCGGCAACGAACAGCTTACCGGCGGACGCGCCGAAGTTGCTGCCGTTGCGGTACAGCCAGGCGCAGGCCTGAAGCAGTTGCAGCACGATGTCCTGGACGTGAACAGCCGGAGCCAGGGCATAGTTGACCAGGGCCGTCGTGACGCCGCGCTCGACGAAGGGAACGGCAATGAATGATTGATCGCTCTTGTCCAACGCCCGCCAGTACCCGCCATGGATGAAGACGAACAGGGCTCGGCTCGGCCCCTTGGCGCGGAAGAGGTCCAACTTCTCCATTGGATGCGGGCCATAGGGCACGTCCAGGTATCCCGACAACGAAGTGCGCGCCTGGCTTGACTTGCGACGCCAGCGCTCGAAGTGCTCGGCATATCCGGGCACGGCGAGCCGCGGGTTGTAGGCGGATTCGTAGTAGGCGGCGTCCCTTTTCACGTGTGATGCGCTCCCAGATGTTCGAGGCGGCGGACGATGCCCGTGCGTCGCCTGCTCTAGCGCCGTGAGTTTAGAACCTATCTCAACATTCCGCACGTGATGCGGGGGGAATATCGAGATCGGTTCCAGCAGAGCGGCGCGCCGCGCAAACGCGCGGCTGCCGCAGGGAGTCGCTGTGGAAACGCCGCCGTGCAGGCGGCCAGCGCTAGGTGAAGAGTCAGCGCGCTACGGGCGCCGGCGGACGGACCTGCGCGAGGGAGAGCGCGCCGGGTGTTTCGAGCGCGGCGCGGGGGTCGGGACGGGAAGCGCCGATCGGCTGTTGGTGCGGCAGCGAGGGTCCCATGAGTCCGCCAAACACCTGGCTGGCGGGCTGGCCGTTCAGGAGGACCTGACCGCCGGCAAGCTCAGCCTCGAGCGTGAAGTTGGTTCCGTTGAGACGCAGAATACCGTTGTCGGTGAGGCTTTTCAGCTGCGCTTCGGTGAGCTTTTCCGAGAGCGCTTTAATGTTCTCTTCGTTCGGCTGGGCGCCTTGCTGCTGCAGCGCCACCTCGACCTGCGGGCGCGTCTTGCGCTGCAGCTGCGCGCGCAGCAGGCCGCTCGCGATGTCGACGTGGCCTTTGCCCTGCAGCCGGGCGAGCAGCTCCGGCGATGGACGGACGTCGGTCAGGTTTCTGCCGTCGAAAGTGATGGTTGCCTGCGCCGACACTGCGCCTGAAGGCGTTTCCACGCCGAGTTGCTTGAGACGCACCACCGGAGAGCCGCGCAGCAACTCTGCAAATAGATCCAGCATCTTGTCGGCGGCGACGTGATCCTGCGTGGGCGCGACTTGCTGGACACCACGCATTCCTTCGATGTAGCTGGTGAGGGCCTTCTTGCTGATCTGGTCGAGCTCCAGCTCGAGCACGGCGTTCGAGAAGCTGTTCGTTGTCTCGCCGGCCTTCGAGCTCCCCTCACCAACGCGCACCGCATAGCCCAGCGACACGTTGTCGCCGCTGCTGCGCTGATAGGCGGCCCATGACATGTCCTTCAACTCGAGCTGCTCACGCGCCCCCGAGAAGCGAAGCTCGGCCAGCGCCAGTTTGGTCTCGCCTTGCCAATCCGCCGTTTGGCCGCCCGAACCCCACTTGCTGTCGAACGTAAGCGTCTTCATGCCGCCAGCAGCCTCACCGCCTTCGACCTGCAAATGCGGAGCGGTGGCATGCATCGTCCATCGCCGATCAGCGCCTTCGAGCAGCGCACCCTGCAAACCACCCCAGCTCACCGTCGCCGCCGGGTCGTGCTGAGACGGCTTCTTGAAAGCCGGCGAAGTCACGGTCGTCTTTCCGCTGCCGTCGAAGCCGATCACGCTGTCGAAGCTGAGCGCGGGCTGCCCGTCGAAATAGTAGTCGAGCGCCGCTTTGACCGGGCCGCTCCATTCGGGCAGCGAGCGCACGCGCAACCATCCGGAGTTGGGATCTGGCCACTGCGAGATCTGCTGACGCAGATCGAGGAACAGGCCCGGCTGCGCCTTCAACGTGAAGCGGACCACGGCTTCGGAGGAGAGCCAGCCGCGGCTGTATCGCACGAGCGTCACGTTCAACGGCAGCTGCGGCAACTTCGACAGCTCGCTCACCTGCGCTCGTACCGCGCGCTCGTACTGGCTGCCGGCATACCACGGGATCGCGGCGGCAGCAGCGCCCAAGACGACAATCGGCACAGCAACGAAAACGGCTTTGTTCATCCTTCGCCTCTCGTATCGCGGCTTTACACCAGTGTCCGGGCACTCTGCGCGCAACGTCTTGTGTGCGTCGCGTCGCGCAGGCGTCCTGGCGAGCCTCAAGCGAGCTGGATCTGCACTATCCATGCCATTGCAGCGGCGCTCTGCACGCCTCCGCGAGACATGTCAAAACACATGCCGCAGCAGAGTGTTAGAGACTCTTCCGACTACGTGTCGAGACGGTCAAAAGCGCCTCTCCGGCAGCGAAGTGCTACCATGCGCCCCACAGCGCGCAGGGTCATCGTGCACGCGCATCGCCCAATCACGATTCGAGGAGAACCATGCTGGAACACTTCCCCGTCAGCCGATCCGACTTCGACGGCACTGTGCTCGTAACCGGCGCTGGCGGCTGTATCGGCAGCTGGGCGCTGGCGCTGCTCACACGCGCCGAAGTGTCGGTGGCGGCGTTCGACCTCACCCCCGATCAGCGGCGGCCGAAGCTGCTGATCTCCGACGCGCAGCTGTCCAAGATCCGCTGGCTAACCGGTGACATCGCCGATCCTGCGTCGGTGCTGCACGCGGCTCAGGCGAGCGGCGCGCGCGCCATCATTCATCTGGCTGCGTTGCAGGTGCCGTTCTGCAAAGCCGATCCTGTGGCGGGCGCGCGGGCGAACGTGGTGGGCACAGTCAACGTGTTCGAGGCAGCGCGAAATCTGGGCATCAAGCGTCTGGCCTATGCCAGCTCGATCGCCGCACACGGGGCTATGGAAGGCCCGCCGGGACGCGCCAGCACGTTGCCCACGCTCTACGGCGCGTACAAGCACTGCAACGAGCAGACCGCCAAGGTCTACTCTCAGGATTGGGCTGTGCACAGCGTGGGCCTGCGGCCCGGCGTGGTGTATGGCGTGGGACGTGATCAGGGCCTCACGTCCAAGACGACCGTCGCGATTCTCGCGGCAGCCGCAAGCAAGGAGTACACCGTGCCGTTCCGCGGCGCGATCTCGTGGCTGCACGCCGGCGAAGTGGCGAGCGCCTTCATTCGAGCCGTCGCCAGGGAACGCACCGGCTCGCACGTGTTCGATATCAACGGCGTGGCCACCACCGTCGAACGATCGCTCGAAGTGCTGGGCCGCGTCGCGCCGACGATGCGGGTGGCCTGCGCGGGCGCTGCCCTGCCCTTTCCCATGGATCTGTCGGACGAGCCGGTGCGCTCCCATCTCGGCGACTACGGATCGGTTCCGCTCGAGAGCGGAATCCGGGCAACCTATGAAGCGTTCCAGTCGCTCCTCGCGCGGGGACTGATCAGCCCCGAAGGTGTCGCCTGACTGGGAGAAAGATTCATGACGCGTGTGGCGCAGGTGGCTCGAGCCTTGGCGGCGGTTGTGCTTCTGGCTTTAAGCGCCTGCCAAACGGCGCCAACCGAGAAGCCTCCATCGACACCCGACATCACGGCGGCCGAAGTCGAGGCGCTGATACCCGAGTACACGAGCGCGCTCGAGTCGAACCCGAACGACTACGTGGCTTTCCTGAAGTCCTGGTTTCAGGCCGCGACGCCCGAGATCGATGCGGACGACATCGTGCGCTACGGGCTTGCCGCGCGCGACAAGACGGCGAAGCTCGCGGCGGAAAAGGTGATTGCCGGCACGCAGGCGTTCTGCAGCCGCAACGGCGGCCAGATCGAGAAGGCGCCGCCGGCGCTGGTGTGCATGGCTCCCGACCATCGGGCGATCGCGCGGCTGTCAGTGCAGGTATTCGATTCGTCGTCTGAGCAGCCCGGCGCGCTGCAGTTCACTGGCGAATCGGCCGCCTGGATAGCGCGCTTGAACGAAGCCCAGCTCGCGGATTACCGCCGTGTCGTCGACACGCTCTCGCGCAATGGCATCGGCGGCGGCGTGTTGCTCTCCTCCGGACAGAGCTTCGAGGTGGTGCGCTTCGGGCGGCTGTCGACGCCGGATTTCTACGCTCTGAAGACGCCTAATCACGGCTTGATCTTCCTGGAGGACGTGGTGAGCGTGAAATGGGCTCCTGACGCGATCAGCATCGTTCAGCGTGGCGGCGAACGCATCGAGGACAACGGCACGGGGCTCGCACCAGGCAACACCATCGTGCGCCTGCGGCCGACCGACGACGGTCAGCTCAAGGCCGAACCCCTGACCCCGGCTCAGCCGTTTCGCTTCGTGACCATCGATCCCAAGAGCAAGCAGCCCCGTCAGGTGCGCGTGCGCGCCGATGCGCAGATCGTCGAGATCACCGTCTCACGAAGCGCATCGAAATACCGCGGCGGACCGATACAGGCGCGCTTCGACAAGAAGGAAGCCGACGCCTTCCGCCGCGCGCTCGTGGTCGATGCCCGCAAGACGGCGGCCAGCACCGGCAAGCAGAGCTATGCGCTGGATCTGGATAACGCCAAGCTGCGCGCGGACCTCGATCAGATCGGCCGCGTCGGCGCCTGCGCACGCACCCAGTCCGAGGACCGCTTGCGCAGCGGCGACATCGCCTACACGGA
>DASPUW010000277.1:0-8354 GCA_035622675.1 Burkholderiales bacterium
GCGTTTTCCCGGATGCGGCGGCACGCTTCGTAGCCCGTCATGCCAGGCATCACGACATCCATCAGCACGAGGTCGGGCCGGCCCTTGCTCACTTGCTCGAGCGCCTCCGCTCCCGACGAAGCAGTCAGCACGGCATAGCCCTTGGCGCCCAGCAAGTCGGCCAGCAACCTCACGTTCTGAGGCTGATCATCCACCACCAGAATTTTTGCTGCCTGGCTCATTCCCGCTCGATCGTCTGCCGCACCGCTTCGAGGAATCCGGCCACGTTGATGGGCTTCGGCTGATAGCCATCGAAGCCGGCCGCCATGATCTGCTGACGGTTTTGTGTCATGGCGGACGCCGTGACGGCGATGACTGGAATGCCTCGCGTCGCCGGATCGGAACGCAGCAGGCCGAGCGCATCTATGCCGTTCATGCCGGGGAGCTGGATGTCCATCAGCACCAGCGCCGGAAGGTGCTCGCGCGCCAGCCGCACGCCCTCTTCAGCTGTTTCGCTCTCCAGCGTACGGTAGCCCTTGGCCTGCAGCACATCGCGCACGAGCTTGCGGTTGAGCGCGTTGTCTTCGATGATCAGGATGAGCTGTGCGCTCATGATTGCAGCGGCAGCGAGAATGTGAAAGTCGAGCCTTTACCGAGTTCGCTCTCGACGCGGATGTGTCCACCGTGGAGCTCGACGAACTTGCGCGCGAGCGTCAACCCCAGGCCGGTGCCCTCGCGCTTGTGCAAGACGTTGTCTCCCACCTGCCGGAACTCCTCGAAGATCGCTTCCTGATCTTGAGGTGCGATCCCGATGCCCGTGTCCGTCACAGAAACCTCCACCACACCGTCCACCAGCCCGGCGCGCACGTCCACGCGCCCGCCGTCTGGAGTGAACTTTACCGCATTGGAGAGAAGGTTGAGCAGCACCTGCCGCACCTTGCGCTCGTCGCCGACAATTTCGCCCACTCGTTCGTCAACTTGCATCGTCAGTTCGATGGCGTGACGCGCTGCGCGCTCCCGCAGTAGAGTGAGTGCGCCTTCCATGGCATTGCCCAAATGGAAGGGCGCCGGCTCCAGCACCACCTTCCCGGCCTCGATCTTCGACAGATCGAGGATGTCGTTGATGAGCGAGAGCAGATGCCGCCCCGAGCTGTGGATATCGTGCACGTATTCGACTTGCTTCGCGTTGAGCTCTCCGAACATGCGCGCCTCCAGCACCTCCGAGAAGCCGATGATCGCGTTAAGCGGCGTGCGCAGCTCGTGCGACATGTTCGCGAGGAATTCGGACTTGTGTCGGCTGGCGGTTTCCAGTTGCCGGTACAGGCGGCCCAGCTCCTCGCTCATCCGGTTGATGTCGGAGGCCAGTGCGCCCAGCTCGTCTCGGTTGGGAACCTCGATGCGCGCTGCGAAATCCCCTGCCCCGATCTGGCGAAGCCGCTCTTCCATCTGCTGAACGGGTCCAATCAAGGACCACGATATGGCATATCCGAGGACGAGCGCCAGGAGGATGCTCACCGCCGCAAATGCCATCACCGCGTGCCGTGAGCCCAAGAACGCCTCGTGACTGGCCTCTGCACTCGCCACCATGTCCGCTTCGGCCTTGTTCACCAGCTCGTTGGTGAGCCGCTCGAGGCGGTTGGCGAGCGGCGTCGCCTGCGATAGCTGCAAATCCCGGCCTTCCGCCGGCTTGCCCTGCCGGATGAGGTCGATCACCTGAGTCACGACCTTGGTGAATTCCTCGTGGTCCGTGCGTACGCGTCCGAGCAGCTCGATCTCGTCCTTGGCGACGAATTGGAGCCGGTCGAGGTCATACCCGAACTGGTTGAGCTGGCGCAGCGTGCCCTCCAATGTCCGCTCGTCGGGCTTCAACAGGGCCAGAGCGACGGCGTAGAGCTGGCCGGTCGTGTCGTGCTGGAGCTGGCGGTAGGCGGCGATCTTGCGCTGGAGGGTCACCAAATCTTCCGCCCGCTTGTTCACGTCACCCAAGGCTTGTAACCCAACCGCTCCGGCGGCGAGAAGCAGCGCGGCCATCGCGAGAAACGCCGCTAGCAGCTTGGTGTAAACGGACGCACGAGCCCGGGCCACCAGCCGCGGCAGCCACCGCATCATGCGGATCGGGGCTCGCGTAGCAGGGACCTCAAGTCGCCAAGGAACTCATTCGGATCGAACCGCCAACCCAGATATTGCACGCGCAGGGTTCCAGAGCGATCGATGAGCGAGGTGAGAAACGTGTGGTCCACGTCCCCGTTGGGCTGCCTCTTGCGATAGATCCCGTACCGGCGCGTGACATCATCGATCTGCTGCGCCGTGCCGGTGAGAAACGCCCACTGCGCGTTGTCGGCGCCATGGGCTTGCCCGTAGCGTCTCAGCACTTCCGGTGTGTCTCGATCGGGATCCACGGTGATCGCCGTAAAGAATACCTTCGGGGCGGCTTTCGCTTCCAGTTTACGCTGGATGCCCACGAGCTTCGCGGTAAGCAGAGGACAGGTATCGACGCAGCTCGCGTAGATGAAAGTGACCGCCACGACGTCACCGCGCCGGTCCTTCAGCGAGACCTGCTTGCCTTCTTGATTGATGAGTGTGAAGTCTGGCGCAGGGCCGATCTTCGACAGGCGGGCCTCGGCTTTGGGTTTGTGCGCAGACCCCTCCGTCATCCAGCTACCAAGAGCCACCGCCATCAAGCCTGCGATACGGCGACGTCGAAGATTTGTTGAATGCAGAGCCAACTTAAGATTTACAACTCTCCCCTCCTCTCCGAGGAGGGGTGCCCGCGCGGCGGGCGGGGTGGTGAGCACCACGGAGTTTCACGCCTTCAGTTCTCGCTTCAACTCATTCAAGAACCGCCAGTCGGTACCCTGCGCGATCAGCTTCTGGGGGCTGGACTTGATCATGCCGACTTCGTTCAGGCGTAGAGCGTGGAAGCGCAAGGTGTCCTCCGGCTCGGCCTCGCGCCACCTCCGATAGGGCAGACTCGTCAGCACTTGGAGCCCGATCTCGTAACGCGGTTCGAAGCCTTTCTTGACAAGATAGCGAGCCACTCGTTCAGGATCTTGGGCGCAGATGTCGGCTGCTTTGAGGATCGCCCGCAACGCACGTTTCGTCGCGATGGGATTCTGTGTAACGAAGCTCTTGCGGGCGGAAAGCATGCAACAAAAGTACTGAGCCCACGGCCGGTCCTGCGCTGTGTTGAGGATCACTCGACCTACATGCTTTGCCCGCAGCTCCTGGGGCTGCGGCGCGAATCCAAGAAACGCGTCCGCCTTCCCATCGATGAACAACTGCATCGATTCAGCGGACGTGGCTGCGATTACCCAATCGACATCCTTTCTCGGATCTATGCCGACGTACGCTAGGATGCTTGATAGGAACACGTGTTCCGTTGAATGCACCCCAGTGACGACGGCCCGCTTTCCCTTCAACTCCCGAATTGCCGATATCTTCGGCTGCACAAAGAGCTCATAACAGCCCGCGTGCACGCCAGCAAGGGCGACAACGTCCACACTCGAGTCCAGACCTGCAACCACGTCCGGAGCGGCGCTTTGCGTGAGGTCTGCGCGACCGTCGGCCAAGGCAGTGTACGCCGTCGTCGCCGCAATCTCGACATACTCGACGTCTGAGAATCCTTCCAGGTGCAACAACTCTTCCGCGAGATACTGCGGCGCCAGGCAGATTGCCGGGACGTGGACCAGCCGGATTTTCTTCGTTTCCGGCGGCGGCTCGGCTCTCGATGGGGAGCTGAGCCCTAGCATTGCTGCCGCACCAACTATCGAAGCCCGACCTAAGAAGACGCGCCGACTTGCGGTCACTTCCTGTGATGTGCTCATTCGCAACTCCCTCTATTCGCTTGAGCGGTTACCCATCAGGCCTTCAGTTCCCGCTTCAGCTCATTGAGAAATCGCCAATCGGTGCCGTCGGCGATGATCTTCTGTGGGCTCGCCTGGATCATGCCGACCTCATGAAGACGCAGCGCGTAGAAGCGCATCGTGTCTGCCGGATCATATTCGCGCCACTTGTTGTACGGGATGTCCTTGACGGCTTGAACAGCGTAGTCGTAGCGCTTGGTGTAGCTGCCCTCGACGAGGAACTTGGCCGCCCTCGCAGGCTCGGCGGCGCAGATATCGGCCGCCTTGAGTATCGCGCGCAAAGCTCGCTTGGTTGCAACCGGGTGCTTCTGGACGAACTCTCTGTTTCCGGCCACCATGCAACAGAAGTACTCCGACCAAGGTCGGTCCACGCTACTATCGATCACGACGTGCCCGACTCTTCGTGCTCGCAGCTCCTGGGGTTCGGGCGGAAATCCTAGAAATCCATCTACCTTCTGCTCCTCCAGAAGCTGCATCGCCTCGGCGGAGGGCTGAATTTCAAATTTGACGTCCCTGCGTGGGTCGAGACCGACGTACGCCAGCATGCTGGCGAGAAACACGTGGTTGCTCGCGCCCAGCTCACGAATCGCTACGGTCTTGCCTCTGAGATCTCGGAGCGCGCGTACTCGCTCTGTGGCGAACAGCTCGAAACACCCCACGTGGACTCCCGCGAGAACGGTAATCGGATCGCCGGCATCCAAGCGGATGATGAGGGGGGCGGCAAAATGCATGTTGATGTCTGCCTCACCCGACGCCAAGGCCGTTTCTATCGCCTTTGTAGCACCACTCTTCTTGATGTACTGAACGTCCGTGAATCCTTCGGCTCGGAGCAGATCCTCAGCGACGTATTGCGGAGCCTGACAAATCGTGGGGAGCTGGATGAGCCTGATGCGGGTCGTTTCGAGTGGAGGTTCGGCTGCCACCGAGCGCGGAAGCCCCAGCGCCACGCCGGCGCCAAGCGCCGACGCCTGACCGAGGAAATGACGTCTACTAAAGACTCGACCTCGCAGAGTTCTCATTCCTCCCCCGTCCCGAGGATGATGCTGCGCACTCTAGACTCTCGAAGCGCGAACCGCAACCGCCTAAAAGGCGCGACGTTCGCTCGCTCAAGGGTGATCCGTATCCGATTGGTAAGTCCGTAGGGAGTATCCTTACGCCGCGGCGAGGGGTACGACGTTACAGGGGAAGGTCGAAGCATCAGGACAGCACATCCCGATCGCTGCTGGGCCCGTGCGCATCGCGCGTCGATTCAAACGGGGTGATTGTTCGCGCGTTGCGTTTTCAGTTCGACCGCGCGCTCAGTGCACGTCAGAAAACAACCAGGGGCATAGCATGAGCTACTTCCAGATAGGGGGCGTGGCAGCAGTAGTGGTGCTACTGATGGCACCTCCAGCTGCGCACGCGGATGTCATCACACAGTGGAATGAAACAGCCATCGCTACCGCGACGGCGGGCGGTCAGAATCCGCTCGTCGCGAGTCGCACGGTAACGATGGTGCAGACCGCCATGTTCGATGCGGTCAACTCGATCGAAAACCGCTATGCCCCGTACACCGGGCGCGTCGCTGCTCCGCCCGGCGCCTCGGCCGAGGCTGCCGCCGTAGCCGCAGCGCATGCGGTGCTCATCGCGCTCCTGCCCAACCAGGAGCCGGAGCTGGAAGCGGCGTACTCGGCGAACCTCGGGCGAATCCCAGCCGGCGGAAAGGAGGCCGGAGTAGCGGTCGGCGAGCGAGCGGCCGCCGAGATCCTGGCACGGCGCGCGCACGACGGCGCGAACGCCTCGAAACCATATCGGCCCCTGACATCGCCCGGCGTGTATGTGCCGACGACCATGCCTGTCGGGACGAATTGGGCCAGTGTCGCGACTTGGGTGATGGGGAGCGCGTCGCAGTTTCGCCCCGGCGCGCCGCCGCCGCTGGCGAGCGAGCAGTGGGCCAGGGACTACAACGAGGTCAAGTCGCTCGGCGGGAAACATAGCTCGACGCGCACTAAGGAGCAGACCGACATCGGCCGCTTCTGGGTCGTGGTTGGGCCCGCCAGCTGGAACCCGATCGTGCGCCAGATCGCCGATGCACCAGGCAGAAGCCTCGTCGACAACGCGCGCTTGCTTGCGTTGGTCGCGATCGCGACGTCGGATGCCTACATCGCCGTGTTCGATGCGAAGTACGCCTATAATTTCTGGCGCCCGATCACCGCCATACGCAACGGCGACACCGATGGCAACGACGCCACGGTCCAGGATCTGGATTGGGAGCCGCTTATCGACACGCCGCCGCACCCCGAGTACCCTTGCGCGCACTGCATCACCTCTTCCGCTGTGGCTACGATCCTGAATGCAGAGGTCGGGGCGGATGCCATCGCCAGGGTAACCATGACGAGCGCAAGCGCGAGCGGGGTGACGCGCAGATGGAACAACACCAGGGAATATGTCGACGAGGTTTCGGCTGCTCGCATCTACGGCGGCGTGCACTACCGCACCTCGGCCATCGTCGCTCAGGAGATGGGCAGAAAGATCGCGGAGCTGGCGTTGCGCGAGCGCATGAAGCCTTTGCGTTGATGCGTGCCCCGCGAACCACCCCGTCGTGCTACGCACGCCACCCCTCCTTGGGAAGGAGGGGAGAAAAAAACGCGGTTTCCCCTCCTTTCCAAGGAGGGGTGGGACCGAAGGTGACGGGGTGGTTGGTGCAGACTGCCTCCACCCCGCCTGCCTACGCAGGCACCCCTCCTCACGGAGGAGGGGAGAAAAACCCCGTTAATGCATGATCAGCCCACCGGGTAAGGATATGCCCGACGCATCCCTCCGCGCCGCCGCCCTCCCCGGCGCCCGCACCGCGCTCGTTCTGCTGCTGCTCATCAATCTGTTCAACTACATCGACCGCCAGGTTCTGGCGGCGGTCGTGGGTCCGATAAAAGCCACCTTCTTCGGGCCGAATGGATCGGGCGCCGGCGAGACGCTCACCGGCGTGATGAATTGGTTCCAGCACAGCCTGGGCTTCAAGCCCGAGGACGCTCTGGTCGGCCTGCTGGGCACGGCGTTCATGGTGGTCTACATGATCGGTGCGCCGGTTTTCGGGCGGCTCGCGGAACGGACATCGCGCTGGTTGCTCGTGGGCATCGGCGTGACTCTCTGGAGCCTCGCGAGCGGTGCCTCGGGGCTCGCCGGCACATTCGTCGCACTGCTGCTGACACGCTGCCTTGTCGGCATCGGCGAAGCAGCCTACGGTCCCGTCGCGCCCGCGATCATCTCCGATCTGTATCCGGTCAAGGTTCGCGGGCAGGTGCTGGCGTGGTTTTACATGGCGATTCCGGTCGGCAGCGCGCTCGGCTACGTGCTCGGCGGATGGATCGCCAGCTCCGGCCTGGGCGAATGGGGAGCGAGCGCGTTCGGCACGAAGCCGGAAAGCTGGCGCTGGGCGTTCTACCTCGTCGTCGCGCCCGGCGTTGCGCTCGGGCTGTGGAGCTTCTTCATGCGCGATCCCGCGCGCGGGCAAGCCGACGCACACGCGGCTCCGCTGCCGACCGTTCGCTTGCGCGATTACCTGGTCTTTCTGCGCACCCGCTCGTATGTGTTGTGCACACTGGGCATGACCGCCATGACGTTCTCGATCGGCGGCATCGCATTCTGGATGCCGTACTACCTCGAAACACGACCGGGCGCGCCGGCCTCCTCCACATTCATCTTCGGCCTGATTACGGTCGTCGCCGGCCTCACGGCAACGCTGCTGGGCGGTCTTGCCGGTGACAAGTTGCGCGCCCGCTTTTCCGGCTCCTATTTCCTCGTGTCGGGCGTGGCGATGCTGACGGGCTTCCCGGTATTTCTCGCCGTGCTGCACTCGCCCTTCCCGTGGATCTGGGCCTGGATCTTCCTGACCGTGTTCTGTTTGTTCTTCAACACCGGGCCGACCAACACCATCCTCGCCAACGTCACCCATCCCTCGATGCGCGCCGCGGGGTTCGCGCTCAATATTCTGATCATCCACGCGTTCGGCGACGTGATCTCACCCGTCGTCATCGGACTGCTGAGCGATTGGTTCCAGGATATGGGCAAGGCCTTCATCGTTGTCGGCTTGATGTTTCTGGTGGCCGGCGTGCTATGGCTGTTCGGCGCGCGGTTTCTGGCGCGGGATACGGAGAACAGCGGAAGGTTGTAGAAAGAAAGTTTTCTCCCCTCCTTTCCAAGGAGGGGTGGCGCGAAGCGACGGGGTGGTTGGAATTTTCCGCTACCCGCGCTCGTCAGCAGACGGCGTGGGACGGTTGACCTCTGACGCGCCGCGCTGGAAGAAGCACGTGAGCGCGCTTGACGACGCGGCAAAAGCCCAGAACAGGAAGAACCCGATCGAATAAGCGGCGATGCGGCTCACATTCACGACTTCGCCGAAGAACGTAAGCTCGGTCGGATCGAACACGGTGAAGAACAGCGCTTCAGCCGCTGCTGCGACAAGGAACGAGGGCCAGAGGATATAGATCAGCTTCTTCGCTTGCATTGCCAGTCCTTCTTACGCGAATCACTAGC
>DASPUW010000278.1:0-9007 GCA_035622675.1 Burkholderiales bacterium
ACCGTGTAGGCACCGAGCAGCACAAACTCGCCGTGAGCGAAGTTGAAGATCCCCATCATGCTCGCGATGACACCCAGACCCAGGACGACCAGCACGAAGATCGCGCTGTACGCGAGCACGTCGAAGAAGAAGGGGATGGCGCTCATGGCAGCGCTGGGATCTGGCCGGCTGCGCAGCCGCTTTGCAATAACCGTTCCGCTCGGCACTGCGCCCGTTTGCCGCGCTCAACGTTCGGAATCGATTGGGAAAGCGTTCTCGCGGCGCGCGGTGAGAGTGTCAATTGCCGCTCTGGCTTAGTGCGATGAGAAGTTCTGCGAGCACCGAAATGGTGAGCGTCACCACGGGCGAGCGTGCGGCAGATCAGCACGCCTGATAGCGCGATGGCGACAACGCAGCCCGGTCGGTGCGCCAACCTCTCCTCCTCCCCTTTTGTCTGGTGTTGTTCTGCGTCGCTCAGCCAACGGGGCAACCGCTCCTTTCTGGCATCCACCCGGGGGAACGGGTATGCAGCGGATCCCTCGCCGGATTCAGGCTAGCTTCGGCGGCAGCGTGCGTCAATACCGGAGCCCGGGGATGTCGGGCTCGGGGCGGGGCTAGCCGCGTCCGAGAATAAGGCGACCACCTCACCGCCTCGTCTTTCCTGCTGGGTTCCCCCCCGATCTGTACCCGAAAAGTACCCCTCCCCGCGCTAGCGTGAGTGCTCAGGAAGGGAGCGTGGCGTTTGCAACAACCACCAAGCAGTTACGTAGTTAGGGTTTACAGGCGGAACTCGGCTGGCATAGCGGGCACGGTGCAAGACGCCAACACGGGCCGCGTAACACCTTTTCAGACCCCGGAGGAGCTCTGGTGCGCGATTGCCGGCGCCTCGCGATCGACCCCACGAAGGACAGATGCGGGTGCCCGGGTTCGCAAATTGACGGAACAAGGAGGCGGAAACGAGGATAACTAACTGAGTTGGGTTCTACCACGACACGGCAACGACACGTCGAACTATTTGTTGATTGACTCTGGGAGGATGTCATGAGAATCGGAAGGCAAGTCGTTTACGCAGCTATTTTCGCTAGTTTTCTTCTCGCGCCGGCGGTCAATGCCGCAGACAATTGCACTGGCCACTTCCATAACGTGGCGCAGACGTCAAACACGGTAGAGATCGGGAAAGGCTTCACGCTGACCACTTTCGAGTTCTACAGTCTTACCGCGAGCGATGATTCCGCGAACAACGCGATGGGTACCTGCAGCGGGTATGCGCTCACCACGCCAGACGGCAAAACCAGGTCATCTGGCATTTGCGCTCGTAAGACCAAGAACGGAGACAACTGGGCCGATACATGGGTCAACGATCCAGGTCGCGGCGACCGTGGCACTTGGAAGCTGGCAGAAGGCTCCGGCGTGTTCGCAGGTAAAGCCTGGTCGGGTTGGTGGCAGATTGAGTTCAGCGAAGGAAAGATGACCAACGGGAGCTGGGGGGGTAACTGCAAGTAGCAGAATTGAGCTCTGCAAATTGGCGCCAGCGTCGAGCTCACTTTTTGCGCTGAACGGCGCTGGCCTTAGACCCGTCGGTCAGCTCAGCTCATAGCTGGACGACCTAAATCTTGCGTTGACGGAGGTGGAGGAACTAGCAATACTTTTGAAAAGACCGCGCGCACTTGCGCCCGTTTCGCGTGGCACGGAGAAGGCATGCCGCACAGGCCGCCCCAGCTCGCCAAGACCAGCCGGCCGCGTCTCTACGACGCCGTGCCGCGCGAACGTCTTTTTTCGGTCCTCGATAAGCACCTCCAGCGTCCCGTCATATGGATAGCTGGTCCTCCGGGGGCCGGTAAGACGACGCTCGTTGCCACCTACCTCGAGTTTCGGAAGCAGCCCGCATTGTGGTATCAAATCGATGCGGCGGATGGGGACCCAGCTTCGTTCTTTTACTACCTCGCAATAGCCGCTGCCAGCAAAACGCCGAAGGCACATCGGATCCTGCCCAGCCCCAGAACCGTCCAGGCCGATGAGCTGGCGGCGTTCACGCGACGTTTCTTCCGGCAGCTGTTCTCACTGCTGCCGTCCGGTGCAGCGCTCGCGATAGACAACTATCAGGAGGCGGCGGATACAGCACTCTCGGTCGTGCTGCGCGACGCCTGCGATGAAATCCCGCCCGGCTATTCGCTACTCCTTATCAGCCGAGGTGAGCCCCCTTCGATATTCGCGCAACTGTCTGCGCGCAACATGCTGGCGCAGATCAGCAAAGACGATCTCCGCCTCACTTTGGAGGAAACCCGCGCCATGTGCGCGCGTCGCGGAGTCACCGAGGATTGGATGGTGCGCGCCCTCCATCACCAGTCAGACGGCTGGGCCGCAGGCGTAACGCTCATGCTCGAGCGCTTCCGACACGTAGGTGCGGATACGCGAGAGTTCAATACCGAGGTGCTGGAAGGTGTGTTCGATTATTTCGCAGGACTCATTCTGCAGCGCGCGCCAGCGGAGATGCAGCGCCTGCTCATATCGCTTGCGTTCCTGCCCTACTTCACGACTCGCACCGCACGAGAAGTGAGCGGAATCGAAACAGCCGACCGAGTATTGGAGCAGTTGTACCGCCGCCACTTGTTCATCGATCGGCGCCCAGGAACGCCACCTGCGTATCTGTTCCACGCGCTGTTTCGCGAGTTCCTTCAGAACCGGGCTCGCCAGTCGATGCCGCCCGATCAGGTTCGCCTGCTCATCGGTCAGTCGGCTGCAACGGCTGAGGCCACAGGCGACGCCGATGCAGCCTTCGAGCTGTACGCGCGAGCTCAGGATTGGAGCAGTGGCGCGCGGCTGATTCTCAAGAGCGCACAAGGTTTGCTCGAGGTGGGACGCTGGCAGAGCCTAGAGCAATGGATCATGGCGCTGCCAGCCGTGATTTTCGAGGCTGACCCCTGGCTTGAGTATTGGCTGGCCAGCGCCAAGGCGCAGACCAATCCCATCGGAGCCGTCTCGGTCTTCGAACGCGCTCAGAACCGTTTTCTCGAAATCGGGGATCGCGCCGGCCGCGTGCTCAGCCTGGCGGGTCTGATCCATGCATGCTCGGTGGATCACAGAGGCTACGAGATAATGGAGCGCTGGCTCGATCCACTGGCCGAGGAGCTCGCGTTCCCGCCTGCTTTCTCTGGCCCTGATCTTGAGCTGCAGGCGCAAGGTGCACTCTTGTGGGCGGCATTTTTTCTGCGGCCATGGCATGAGTGCATCACTCTCTGCCTCGAGCGCGTGCAGGCGCTGCTCGCTGGCGATGTTCGACCTTCCACGGCGCTTGGGCCCGCAAGTAGTGCGCTGGCGATCGCAGCGCAGATCGGCGACCTGGAACGTGCTGAGCGCCTCGCTGCACTAGTAGAAGGCCTGTCGGCCCAGCCGGGCGTGGGGCCGGTCGACATGGTGTGGGCTGTATTCCAGATCGCATTTCAGCGCTTCATCGCAACCCGGTACGAGGAGTTTTTCGTCTACATTGAACGGGCCTGGTCTATCGTTGAAGCCAACAGCCTCCAGAACGTGCTGGGGATCGTCCTCATGCATCGATCGATGGCTGAGTTTCGCGTCGGTGATCCCGCTATCGGAGAGGCGACCTTGCGGGAGCTGGAGGCGTTGCCCCACCCCCAGAACCTGACTTCGAAGGCGATCCTGTTTTACTACCAAGCGCTCCGGGCGCAGAGGAGAGGGCAAGCACGGACGGCGGCGGATCTGGCCGAGCGCAGCTTCGCGGCGGTGGTCGAAAGCCGCTCGCTATTTCACGAAATCGTCTTTGGTTTGATGAATGCTGATGTTTTGCTGGATGCGCGCTGTCCGGAACGTGCGGAGCCGCTGATTGCCCGCGCTCGCGAGCTTATGGAGCGGTCGGAACCGTTCATCAATCATGGGGCGGCGTTGGCGCTCGTCGAAGCGTGGCTGGCCGAGCAGCAAGGCGATCGAGGGAAGAGCTTGCGCTTGCTGGCTACAGGTCTTGCCATTTCTGGACGGGGAAACGGATGGGCGCGGTTGCGGCACACCGACGCGACCTTGCGGCACATGTTCTCCGTCGCCCTCGAGGCCGGCATCGAGCGGGAAACCACGCTAGAACTGATCCGCCGCTTCCGCTTGCGACCCGAAGACGTGCACGTGGACGCGTGGCCCTGGCCCATTCGCGTCCGCACTTTAGGTGCCTTCGAAGTTCTGTTGGACGAACTACCGCTCGAGTTCGAGCACAAGACGCCAAAAAAAGTACTCTCGCTCCTCAAAGTTCTCGTTGCGTTCGGGCCCGGTGACGTGTCCGAGCAGCGTGTTTTAGACGCACTGTGGCCGGACCAGGAGGGCGACGCCGCACACGAGGCACTCAAGATTACGTTAGTACGGCTGCGGCGGCTGCTGCGGGACAACAACGTCATCCGTCGCGTGGGAGGAAAACTCGCGCTGGACCAGGTTCGGTGTTGGGTGGATGCCTGGGCCTTTGAGCACCGAGCGGCACAAACGGGAACGCGTGATTCCGCGCCTGTGGTGCAAGAGCTGGAAACAGCCCTTGATCTGTACCAGGGTGCGTTTCTCTCGCGAGAGAACGACGAGCCATGGACGATGACTACGCGTGAGCGCCTGCGAGCCAAATACATGAATGCCATGACTCGCCTTGCGGGCAGCTTGGAAGAGGATGGTCAGTATGAACGTGCACTAAACTGGTATCTGAAAGGCCTGAGCGCCGATCCTCTCGTCGAGACGTTTTACCAAGGACTGATGCGCTGCTATCAGGCGCTTGGAAGAGAAGCCGAGGGAATTGACGCGTACCTGCGTCTCAGACAAATGCTTGCTACAACACTGGGGGTGAAACCTGCCCCGGCAACCGAGCGACTCTATCGAGCAATCGCCGCGCAGCGATGATACAAGCTATCGGTATGCTAGCCGCTGGCCAATTTCGTCCTATGAGTGCTCGCTCTCACAGTGCGTTGTTGTGTCTGGTTGCGGCAGCAACATTCATGTTGGGATCGCCGGTAATAGCCCAAAAGCGGTATGGCCCGGGCGTTACAGACACTGAGATCAGGATCGGTCAAACGATGCCCTACAGTGGCCCGATATCGGCGTATGGCGCCATCGGGCATGCACAGCTCGCCTATTTTCAGAAAATTAACAGCGAGGGAGGCATCAATGGGCGCAAGGTCACACTCATCAGCTTGGATGATGCGTACAACCCCGCTAAGACCGTCGAGCATATTCGTAGACTTGTCGAGCACGACAAAGTCCTGCTGATATTTAGCTCGGTCGGAACTGTAACGAATTTGGCGGTGCGCAAGTACCTTAACGCTCAAAAGGTACCGCAGCTGTTGACCTCAGGCGGCGACACCGCTTGGGGTGATCACAAGAACTACCCCTGGACCATCGGCTGGATGCCCACCTTTCGCAGTGAAGCGCGCTTGTATGCCAGGCACATTCTTCGAACAAGACCGAACGCCAAGATTGCAGTGCTTTACTTGAACGATGATTACGGGCGCGATTATCTGCAAGGCCTCAGAGAGGGACTGTCCGATAAAGCGGGTCGACTAATCGTCGCGGAACGGTCCTATGAGATCTCTGATCCCACGGTGAAGTCGCAGATGGTGGAGCTCCGGGCCTCCGGGGCGGATACGCTTTTCACCGCTACGGCCGGAAAGCACGCCACGCAAGCGATTGCTCTCGCGTGGGAGCTAGGTTGGAAGCCTCTGCACTACACTGCGTTTCCGGCTTCCCAAAAGGTGGGGATCCTGCAGCCCGCGGGTCTCGAAAAGAGCGTTGGCCTGATCACGGCCTACTACGCTAAGGATCCTGTGATTTCCAAGTGGAAGAATGACAGCGCCGTCCGAGATTACTACGCCTGGGCGAAGAAGTACTACGATGGAAACGCCAACGATGGCATCGCTGCCTATGGGTACCAGGTCGCGCAGGTCATGGAGTATATCCTCCGGAGATGCGGCGATGACCTTACGCGGGAGAACGTAATGCGGGTAGCAACCAGCATGCAAAGTGTCGTGTTTCCCATGCTAATGCCCGGCATTACCGCAAACACTTCTGCGTCTGACTACCATCCGATTAAGCAATTTGTCCTCGTTCGATTCGATGGCGATTCCTGGCAGACGATCTCCGATGTTTTAAGTGGAGATGCCGTTATTGGAATCTCAAAATAGTGCTTTGAAGGGGCAATCGCAAGCCATCTGGCCCAGATCAAACGTACCCCGAACACCTTGCTAACCCTATACCCAACGTAGCGCCTCGCGCAGCATCTGCTTCAGCGGTGGCCGGAGTGTGCGCGCTCGGTTTTCATCGAAGGAGTACGGGAATTCTTCCTGCATGTACGTGATTTGCGCCAGTTCGAGTTGGATGGCGTGCACGCCTTCTTTCGGCCGCCCATAGCGGCGCGTGATATAGCCGCCCTTGAAGCGCCCGTCGAGGACGCCGGTGTAGCCAGGGCAATCCCGGGCGATCTGCACTAGTCGTTGCGCCAGGCTCTGGTCGCACGACGAGCCCCCGGCGCTGCCCAGATTCAGATCCGGCAACCTGCCCGGGAAAAATCTCGGGACGACCGAGCGGATCGAATGGGCGTCCCATAGGACGACTCGGTCGTAGCGCTCGCGCAAGCGGTCGAGTTCGTCTCGCAGGGCGGCGTGGTACGGCTTCCAATACTTTTCGATGCGGCCGCGCATCTCGGCGGCGTCCGGCTGCTGCCCTTCCCGGTAAAGCGGGTCGCGGTCGAAGGTATCCAGCGGGCACAGACCGGTTGTGTCCTGTCCCGGATACAGGCTGGTGTCGTCCGGAGGCCGGTTGAGATCGATCGCGTAGCGCGAGTGGGTGGCGATGATGACCGAGGCGCCGAGCTGGTCGACGAAGTCGTACAATCGCTCGAGATGCCAATCCGTATCCGGCAGTTTGAGCGCAACGTGCGTCAGACGGGCGGAGACGTCGGAAGGCAGGAACGTACCGGTGTGCGGCATCGAGATCAGCAACGGCGCGGTGCCGCGTCTCATCTCGAAGATCCTTGTCGTGTCCGCTGTCACTGTCGGTCGAGAAGTGCAGTTAAAGTACGCATCGTCATGCCGGTGAAAACCGGCATCCAGGCAAGAAGTTCTGGAGTCCGGCCTGCGCCGGAATGACGGTCACTCACTCGGCTTGCCGCGGGACACGACACTATCGCTCTAACAAGGCATCCCGTATGCGAAGGTAGTCGCGCAGCGCCTTCTGCTCTCGCGCATGCCGCCCGTGTGCGACGACCCAGCGGCCGCCGACCATCACGTCGCGCACGTCGGCGCCACCGTGGTTGCCGAAGATCCAGGCCGAGAGGGCGAGCGCCGGTTCCGGCAGGGAGCAATCGGGGCCGCTGGTGTCGAGCACCAGCAGGTCGGCGCATTGTCCCACGGCCAGGCCCTCGATCTTGCGACCGGACGCTCTTGCGCCCCCTACCACCGCGCGCAGAAACAGGTGTTCCGCAACCTGAGATGCGGCAGCACCCGCCAGGATGTTGCGCGTGCGGTGAAGCAGTCGCTGGGCGTACTCGAGCCAGCGCAGCTCTTCGCGCACGCTGACGCTGACGTGGCTGTCCGACCCGACGCCCCAGGTCCCGCCGGCGGCGAAGTAACCCGCGGCGTCGAAGATGCCGTCCGCGAGGTTCGCCTCGGTGGAGGGACACAAACCCACCGTTGCGCCGCTGGCGGCGAGCCGCTCGGATTCGTCCGCGCGCATGTGTGTGGCGTGCACGAGACACCAGCGCTCACCGATCTCGAAGTGATCCAGCAGCCACGTCACAGGACGGGCGCCCAGCGCAGTAAGGCTGTCGGCGACTTCGCCTCTTTGCTCGGCCACGTGCATATGGATCGGCACTGCCGATTCGCCTGAAGTACCCGCCACCAGATGTTCCAACGATTGGGTGGACACTGCGCGCAAGGAGTGCGGCGCTACGCCGTAGCGCAGACGATCGTGCTCGGGGTGCTTGCGGCGCAACTCCGCCAGCATGTTGAGCAGGTCTTCGGGCGTGGTCACGAACCGGCGCTGCTCGGGCAGAGGCGGCTGCTCCCCGAAACCGCTGTGCTCGTAGAGCACCGGCAGCAGGGTCAAACCGATGCCCGCATCGGCCGCTGCCGCGATGAGGCGCTCGCTCATCTCGATGCGGCTGCGATAGGGCCGGCCTTGCGGATCATGATGGATGTAGTGGAATTCGCACACCGAGGTGTAACCGCACTTGAGCATCTCGATGTAGAGCTGGCGGGCGATCGAGTAGAGCTCCTCCGGGTTCAGCCTCAGCGCAAAGCGGTACATGAGCCTGCGCCAGCCCCAGAAGTTGTTGTCGCCCGGCGCGCGGTACTCTGTCAACCCGGTCATCGCGCGCTGGAAGGCGTGCGAGTGCAGATTGGGCATCCCGGGCAGCACGGGACCGGAAGCGCGCATGAGCTGCGCTTCGGGCTCGACCTCCTTGCTGACCTCGGTGAGAACGCCCGAGCTGTTCCAGGCCAGACGAACGTTGCGCGCCCAGCCATCGGGCAGCAGGGCGTGCTCGGCGAACAGGGCGTTCACGGATGCTGGCCTTGTGTGACGCGTCCGCCCCGCACCACGCAACGGCAGGGGTTACGTCCGAACCAGTACGCGAGCTCGGCCGCCGTTTCGATGTCCCACACGACGAAATCGGCCTGCCTGCCGGCTTCGAGCGCGCCATGCCGGTGCGCCTGTCCAAGGGCAAGGGCGCCGTGCCGCGTGACGCCGGCGAGCGCTTCGGTTACGGTCATGCGCAGCAGCGTGCACGCGAGATTGAGCATCAGCAGCAGCGATGTGGTCGGCGCGCTGCCGGGGTTCGCGTCGGTCGCGAGTGCGATCCGCACCTCGTAGCGGCGCAGCAGATCGAGCGGCGGCAGCTTCGTCTCGCGCAGGAAGTAGAACGCGCCAGGCAGCAGCACGGCCACCGTTCCCGCCTCGCGCAGCGCTGCAACGCCAGCCTCATCGAGATACTCGAGGTGATCGGCCGAAAGCGCCCGGTAACGCGCGGCAAGCTGCGCGCCGCCGCAGTTGGACA
>DASPUW010000279.1:0-5579 GCA_035622675.1 Burkholderiales bacterium
CGAGATCCTCACGCCGGACTTCCGCGGGCGGCTCGACCCGGGCTTGGCCGCGCTGGCGGCCGCTTTGCCGGATGTGATGAACCACAACCTCGAGACCGTGCCACGGCTGTACAAGATGGCGCGGCCAGGGGCCGACTACCGGCACTCGCTCGAGCTGCTGCGGCGGTTCAAGCAACTGTACCCGGGCATTCCGACCAAGTCGGGGCTCATGATGGGCCTCGGCGAGACCGATTCGGAGATCCTCGAGGTGATGCGCGACCTGCGCGCGCACGAGGTGGACATGCTTACCATCGGCCAGTACTTGCAGCCCAGCGGCGGGCATCTGCCGGTGTTGCGCTACGTGGAGCCGGCGCGGTTCAAGGAGCTGGAAGCCGCGGCTCAGGAGATGGGCTTCCGGCACGCGGCCTGCGGCCCGCTCGTGCGCTCGAGCTATCACGCGGATCAGCAGGCGCACGCGGCCGGCGCCGCGTAGTCGCGCGTTCGAGACCTGATTAGCGCTTCCCTAGCTGCGTATTTCTCTGTCGAGCTCGCGCTGGATGCGCGTGCGCAGCTCCGCGAAATCGGGCTGGCCGACCGTTCGGCGCACGATTCTTCCGCGCTTGTCGATCAGAAAGGCGGTGGGCGTGGCTTCGATCCTGCCGAAGGCGCGATTGATCGTGCCGTCGAAATCCAGCGCCACAGTGAACGGCAGCTGGCGACGCCGCGCGTAGTCGACCACCCAGTCGGGCCGATCGTACGGCATGGCCACGGCGATGATCTCGAAGCCGCGCGCCGCATAGGTCTGGTACGTCGCAACCATCTCTGGCAATTCGTGCGCGCATACGGCACAGGTTGTGGCCCAAAAGTTGACGAGCACCACTTTGCCTCGCAAATCACTCGGTGTGATGGGCTTCCCGGCCAGCGTGGTAAAGGTCACCGTAGGAGCGGTGCGTTCTCGGTTTATCCAGACCAAGCCGGCCGCGACGACTAGCGCGACCAGCGCCACGATGAATGCAGTGCGACGCAGATTCATCCACCGCTCCGCAGGGTTCGGTCGAAGCGTCGCAGCACGTCAAGCATGTGCATTCGCCAGATAACGGTCGATTCCCATCGCTGCCGCCACGCGCCGGGAGCGGATCAGCTCGTCCAGCCGCTTCTGATTCGCCAGCAACTTTGTCCTGTCGTGCTCGGGGTGCCACAGATGGAACACCGGTGCCGCGAAGCGCGCATTCTTGTGGCGCACGCCGGCGTGCAGCAAGCGGATGACGAGGTCCGAGTCCTCCAGACCCCAGCCCGAGTAAGACTCGTCCAGCCCGTTGACCTTCAGAAGGTCTTCGCGCCACAGAGACAGATTGCACGTCTTTGCCCCCGTCCACTCGTGCGCGTGACGTCTGCGCCAGGCTCCGTCCGGCAAACGCAGCAGAGGAACGACGCGATTCACCTCGCCGGCACCTCGCGCCCGCGCCCACCGCGCCCAGGTCCAATCCTGGATCGGCAGGTGTTCGGTGAGTACGCGACTCGTCAACGCTTGAGACAACAGGACCCGGTTGCCGGAAAGAAACCAGCCGCGCTCAGCCAGGCGCCGATGCTGGTGCACGAACGTGCGCGAAGGCACACAGTCGCCGTCGCTGAACACGAGGTACTGCGCTGCGGTCTTCGCCGCCGCCTTGTTGCGCACTGCGGCCGCACGAAAGCCCTGGTCTTCCTGCCAGACGTGAGACACGCTGAACGGAGCGCGGGCGGCAAAGCGCCCGACCAGCTCCGCCGTCTCAGCCGTGGAGCCGTCATCGGCCACGATCAGCTCGAACCCGGTGTCGCTTTGGACCGCGTAGCCGTCGAGCACCGCCGACAGCGCATCCGGCCGGTTGTAGGTGGTGACGATCACGGCGACGTGCATCAGCGTTTCCCTAGGGAAGCTCTGATCAAGTCTCGCATGCGCGACCGAGGCGATTTGGGCCGAGGGCAAGACGGCGAGGACGCCGTGTAGCCGGCCTACACCAGGAGGAGCCGACGCAGCCATCGGCCCAAATCGCCCGGTCCCACATCAGAGACGACATATTATCGGGTTGCGTCACGTGCGGCGCCTGCTGCGTTGCGCTCCTTGCAAAGGTACCTACCTTGCCTGCGTCGCGACGCCTTGCAGTCATCCGCACCTGACGCAACGCGCGTTGTGAGACTTGGTCAGAGCTTCCTTTACCAGGGTGACGGGGAGGAAAGGACACTTCGGATCTTGAGCCGCAACGGCGCCAAGGACGCCACGAAAAGCAATCAACGGGCATTTGCTCCGCCTCGTATAGCGACTCGGCATGCGCACGCATGGAATCGAGTCTTGCAGTTCTTAGCGTGCTTGGCGCCTTGGCGGCCTATCTCGAACTTGCTCTTCTCTGTGTTCTCTGTGTCTCTGTGGTTCAACTGGGTTAGTAGAAAGCGCCGCGAGCCGAGATCGGCCAGATGGCCTCGACGCTCTCGCCGCGGCAGCAGACCAGCCAGTCATACAGGTTGACCGTCGGATCGCAATGTCCCGGCACCAGCCGGACCTTCTGTCCCAGCTTCAACTTGCCCGGGCCGGCCAGTTCGATAACGCCGTGCTCATCGGAGGCTTTGGTGTAAGAAGCCCCGGGAACGTCCATCACCAGCGGCATCCCGGAATCGATGCTGTGCGCCTTCAAACCTGCGTCCACTACCGCACGCGTGCGCACGGTGTGGCTCATGACGGTAGCGAGGATGAACAGGCTTTGCTCGAAGACGTGCGTGGGCTTGCCGTCGTCGCCGAGATTGCGGCCGTAGTCGGCATCCATGAAGATGTAAGAGCCCGGTTGAATCTCGTTGTACACGCCGGACGCGGCCTCCAGCAGATAGGTTCCCGTTCCTGCGCCGGTCACGACCTCGGCAGTGAGGCCGTTGCTCTCGAGGAGGCGCAGCGTAGCCTGCACCTTGCTCACTGCCTGCGCGATGGCTTCGCGCCGCTCCTGCGGCGTGCGCAGGTGCTGGGCGGCGCCGTGGTAGGCGTGCACTCCGGCGAAGCGCAGGCCGGGAGACTTCGCAATGAGCCCAGCCAAGGTCAACGCCGGCTCACCGGCCTCGACGCCGCAGCGGTTGGCGCCGACATTTACCTCGACCAGCACGTCTAGGCTCACGCCTGCTTCGCGCACGGCCTGCGCAAGCTCGGCCACGTTGCTGGCGTCGTCCACGCACACGCTCACGTGCGCCTGGCGCGCGAGCTCTGCCAGCCGGGCTAGCTTTCTCGAGCCGACCACTTCGTTCGCCACCAGCACGTCGCCCACGCCGCCATGCACCAGCGCCTCGGCCTCGCTCACTTTCTGACAGCACACACCGACGGCGCCGCGCGCGATCTGCCGCAGCGCGATCTCTGGGCACTTGTGCGACTTGGCGTGCGGCCGCACGCGCACGCTCGTGCCGCGCAGGGATTCGGTGAGGCGCGCGAGATTGCGCTCGAACGCGTCCAGATCCAGCAGCAGAGCAGGGGTGTCTACTTGCGCGAGGTCCATGCCGGCTGTGGCCGGAGGCGGCAGGGCGGACGATCGGGCGGCGCGTGGTGCAGGCTCGTTCATCGGCATCTCCCTGATTTTGTGTACCGCTCGTGGCCGCGGTACGCGCTAGAGCAGGCTGGGAAACAGCTGGATCGGCACGCCGCGGTCATGAGAGCGCAAAGCATAGCAGGACGTGAACCGTCGGGAGAGAGCACGCGGACGGGGGTCGGTGGAGGCGCCGGAAGCGCGAGCGTAGAATGAGTCTCTGCGGCCTGCAAAGTCCGCGTACCGACGCGGCGCCACGGCCGTGGAGACTCACGTGAACGCGCGCTCGCCCTGCTTCAACCGCCTTGCTTTCCCAGTCCTGACGGCGTTTATCCTGCTCGGCTTGACCGCGGTCTTTGCCGCGCAGGGTGAAAAGCGCAACGAAGCCGTTGCCGGGCTATACAACAAGGACGCCTCGGTAAGACGCGACGCCGTCGATCAGCTCGCACGCGTCGGCACCTCGGCAGATGCGGATCTCGTGATCGAAGCGCTGTATGACAGCGATACCGAGGTGCGCGTGCACGCCGAGGCCGCCGTGTGGCAGTTGTGGGCACGCTCCGGAGACGCGGAGGCGGATCGCCTCCTGAAGTCCGGCATTCAGCGCCTGGAAGACGGACAGCTACGTCAGGCCGTCGAGGTGTTTACCCGTGTCACCGAGCGCAGGCCCGAGTTTGCAGAAGGGTGGAACAAGCGGGCCACCGCGTACTATCTGATGGGGGACTTCGATCACTCGTTGAAGGATTGCGCGGAGGTCATCAAGCGCAACCCGCAGCACTTCGGGGCGCTTTCGGGGTACGGAATGATTTACGTGCGGCTGGGGCGCTTGGAAACTGCGCTCGGTTACTTCGAGCGCGCCCTGGAGATCAATCCGAACATGAGGGGCGTCGAAGAGAGCATCAAGCTGATCCGCGACAAGCTGCGTCGCGACGGCGATCGGGATATCTGACCGTATCAGGCTTTGCTTAGCTGCGCCGTTTCCGCTTCGCTTTCTTTTTGGCGCTCGTCCTCAGCGCCGGCGCTCGGCGGCGTGTAGCGGTCGGCCTTGCGCGCACGCGTTTCGCCGGCAGCGCGATGCCCGAAAGGTGCTGGAACACCTTGACGACCGCGGAATCGTCTTCGAGGCCATGCCCAGCTGCTCCGGCCATGAGGTACATCTGGTGCGCAGTGGCCGTGATCGGAAGGGGAAACGTGAGCTTGCGTGCCGAATCCAGCACGATGCCGAGGTCCTTCACGAAGATGTTCACCGCCGACAGCGGGGTGAAGTCGCCGGCCAGGATGTGCGGCACGCGGTTCTGGAACATCCAGGAGGCGCCCGCGCTGTTCGAGATAACTTCGTAGAGCACGTTGGGGTCCACGCCCGCGCGAATGCCAAGTGCCATCGCCTCGCACGCGGCTGCGATGTGCACGCCGGCGAGGAGCTGGTTGATCATTTTCACCTTTGAGCCCATGCCCGGCTCGTCGCCCAGACGGTAGACCTTGACTGCGATAGCGTCGAGCACAGGCTGGGCCTGACGGTATGCGGGACGCCCTCCGGAAGACATGATGGAGAGTTGGCCGGTTGCGGCGCGCGCGGCGCCCCCGCTCACTGGAGCGTCGATCAGATAGATGCCGTGCTGGGAAAGCCGCTGCCCGAGATACTCGGCATAGCCCGGCGGCACCGTTGCACTGGAGACAACCACCGAGCCGCGCGCCATGCGCGGCGCTGCGCCGTTGCGCCCGAACAGCACGTCTTCGGTCTGCTCGGCGTTGAGCACGAGCACGATCAACACCGGTGAATTGGCGCCAACTTCCGCGGGGTTCGCTGCAGCGATACCACCTTGCTTCGCAAAGGCTTTGACCACCTCCGGCCGCACGTCGAACGCGTGCACCTGAAATCCTTTGGCGAGCAGCGTGCGCGCGACGCCCAATCCCATCGACCCGAGGCCGATCACGCCAACGCTTTTGCCTTTTTTCTTGGCCATGCCTCCTCCCCGCGCGCGCTGCGTTCGTGCAAAGCCGGCAGTGTATAGCGCTCCGCGCTCCACTGCCACGCGGGAAGGAGAAATGTGACAGCGATGCGAAGCC
>DASPUW010000280.1:0-2862 GCA_035622675.1 Burkholderiales bacterium
AGCGCCACCATCAAGATGGCAATCAATCTTCGCATGTGTAAAGCTCCTATCAGGGTGGAATCGCGTTTGGATTTCTCGCGGAGCACGTTGTCTTCGCGCCCAATCCCACTAACGCTTCGTTGCAACAGGCGTTTACAGAACGGTCTTCGGTCGAAGGAAGGCTAGCGGCTGCCGCCCGGCGCCGGACAGCTGAGCCCGGTGGCGCGCGCAGCGTTGGTCGTGCCCGGCGCCCGTGCGCTGTCCGCGGGCTTGGCCGTAAGGAAGGTGATGTCGCCGTAGTAGCCGGTCGTCTTCTCGCCGGTTGCATCTGTGTCGGTGACGATCGCGACAGCCGTGATCTTTCCCGGTTCTTCACCGTACGTGCGCCGGTAATCCTCCACCACATTGCGCGTCTCCGTGACCCACTGTCCGGCGCGCTCCGAGCCGGCCTCGAGCATGAGCATCCGAATGCGTGAGGTCCAGCTGTTGACGATCACTGTCTCAGGAGGCGCGCCGTCACCCCACACATACTCGAGCGTCGCGTACGGCATCTCCAATCCGGTGAACGCCTTGACCTGAAAGAAAAACACCTTGTCGTCCATCGGCACCTTCTTCATATCGCCATCGAATGAAATCTCGAGGCGCACTGGCGCATCGTCCTTGGCCCGCTTGGTATTGTCGATACCCGGGATGAGCGCGGGAACCTTCCAGCGCCAGCTGAGCCACGGGTATTGACGGGGATCGATGTCCAGCGGCTCGGCCAACCCCGACGAGCTGCCATCGGCCATGGCCTCCACCACTACGGTGCCGCAATCGTCGACCAACGCGTACTTGGTCGGCTTGCGGAACTTGGCAAACGTGACTTCGCGCCACGCGCCGGGATACGCGCCCCCGGCGGAAGCAGCGGAGAATGCCGTCACCTTGGCGGCGCCTTTCGGCGGCGCCTGCGCGCAGCCGTACGCCAACAGCATAGCGGCGAGTACCAGGCACACACTCCAGGCATTGCGCCCAAAGTGCGCGCCGCTCAGGCAGCCAGGCCGTGACGCAGTCACGGATTGCTCAGCTGAAACACGATCGGAAAGCGCACGGCGAACTCGTGCGAACGGAGCTCTTCGGGCGCATTCGGCAGGCGCAGGTTCCTGGCAATCTGCACAGCTTGCTCGTCCAGAACAGCGTGGCCGCAGCTCCGGCCCACGACGATGCTTCTGATGTATCCCCCCTCGGCGTAGCGCACCTCGATCAACGTGGTGCCCTGCCACTTCTTGTCTCTCGCCTCGCTCGGGTAGTCGCGCTCATCGAGGACCTGTGAGCCGGCGCGCTCGATCTCCTTCGTGAAGCGATCGATTGCGCCGGCTGGCGCGCCGTCGGTGCTCGCCTTGGCAACGGCGGTGGGCGGCTTGGTCTCTTGCGCGGGCGCTGCGTCGCGCGGGCGATCGTTTTCCGAAGAAACGGGTGCGGCGGCCGGCGACGATCGAGTTTGCGGTTTACCTTGCACCTGCGCGGCAGACGCCACCGGTTGGCTCGCTTGCGAAGAAGTATCCGATGCAGGGGCAGGAGGCGCCGTCTGATCGACCGCGCGGGCCGGGCTGGATGGTTCTGTTATGCGGGTGTCCTGCGCCGACGCGATGGCGGCAGGAGCCTGCTGTACAGCGGTCTGCGGCGCCGGCGTCGCCAAGCGCTCGGGCTGAGGGTTCGGGGATGGCGTCGAAGCCGGTGGTTCCGACGCCTGTGTCTTCGCCTGGGGCTGAGCCCCCGCGGGCTGCACGCTCTCGCTGGGAATCGCGGCTGCCTGCTGTTGCGGCGGCGGCGTCGCTGGCGCAGTCGGGCGCTCGGGCTGACTGGCGGCGGCCGGTGCCGCAGGCGGCGGCTCGGACGGTTGCTGCTTCGCTTGGGTTTGAGCAGCTGCCGCAGTCTGCGCGGGTTCGGTTCGCGCAGGCGTTGCGGCCGGCTGCTTAGGCTGGGGCGATCGAGCTGATTGCGAAGCCGCAGCCTCGGCTTGCGCCGCAGCCGCCGGCTTGGGGGGTTTCTTCGCCTCCTTGGCCGGAGTCTGCGCAGCCGCTGGGCTGCGCGTCGGCGGCGAGCTTTTCTCGGATTCCGCGAAGCGCCACACGTAGGCCTGGCGCGCGTCGCTCTCGATTGTGGAACGGCTGACTTCGACCTGCACCTGAGCGCTCTCGCGCGCACCCTCCATATAACGGTAGTGCCCGCAGCGACTGTTGTAGTCGGCGACCAGCTCGTTAAAATACCCGACCTGCGCTCTCTCGTATCGATCTACCAAAGGCCTCACCGCTTCGATGCGAATGATCTGCGCCAGGCAATATCTGATCTCGGCGTCGGAGAACATCAGATTGTCGGCGCCCGCGGGAGGCACCTCCTCGTCGAACGGAAGAGGGGTCTTGCTCAGATTCAGCGCGGGAGCTGCGCCGGACGGCGTGCTCTTCGCCTCCGCAACCGGCTTACCCGCCGGCTTGGACTGCCCTTGCGCGTGCGAGGCCCCTGCGCTTGACGCGAGAACCGCGATCGCCAGCATGGCTTGCACAAGCGCCGCCGTACAGCTTGCCGCGCGACGCGCGCCGGCGGGCAGCTGTGTGCCACGCTCAAGGCTGGCGGACCTGGGAGTGTGGTCGGTCATCGTTGCAGAGTGCATGTTGGAAAGCGCCACCGAGGGAAGAGCGCGCTTCCTCCGCGCCTGCCATGATAACTTGATGACTGCCGGCGCGCCGTGCACGCGGACTTTGCCGGCGAATCCGTTTCCTGCGGCTGCCTGAGCGACGTGGCCATAGACGCCAATATCGACACGGTTCTGCTCGACTTGGGCGGGGTCTTGATCGACTGGAACCCCCGCTACCTGTACCGGCCGTTGTTCGCGGGCGACGAGGCCGC
>DASPUW010000281.1:0-5633 GCA_035622675.1 Burkholderiales bacterium
TGGTGGCCCAGCCCGCTACGTTGCGAGAAACGAGACCGGCTAGCTTCACCATGCGTTTGCGCCCCAAACGGCTGCCGAGCGGGTGCGCCGCAATCGCCTCGGGCAACCGGTGATATGCGGACCAGTTGTCCACCCATCCGCCGGCTAGGCCCGCGGCCCACAGCACGACCCCAGTCAACGCGGCGAACCACACCGTGCCGCTGTCGAGCGGACTCAACGTCTCGAACACATGCTCCGCCTCGTGTCGATCCAGGAACGCGCGCCCGAACACCTGCTCCCACAGGAAGCTGAACGCAAATGCCCCGACGGAGACCACAGCGACGTTGGCGATGGCGGCAGCCAGCTGTGATCGGCAGATCTGGGCGGCGTAGTCGACCAGGTCGTTGAGGCGCTCTGCACCACGATGCGTGCGCAGAATGTTCGCCAGTGCCGCCGCTGTCATGGCCGGCTGTTTGGTGGCGAGCACGAGCCCAAATGCTTGCAGGAGCAGAAAGCTCACCGCGTAGTTGAGACCGGCTCCCAGCCCCTGCACGAACAACGCGACGCTGCTGCCGACGATGACCATCTTGATGGCCGCCGTGAAGGTCGTGAGCAGCCCACCGCCAGCGGCAGCGCCCCAGATGTGCCAGTACTCGGCGCGCGTCCAGGCGATATAGTGCTCGCCGGTCTTACCGGAACGGTCGACGATCTTGCGGCTTAGCAGCTGCAGGTTGGCGGATGCGAGGTGCGCAAGACTGCGGTCCTGGTGCGCAGCCGCGACCAGCAGTGACAGCAGGCTGTGCAGAGGCGCGTCGCGTTGCGGGCCGGTGCGGGTTTCCATGACCGACGCCATCAGTTCCATGCGCGTCAGGCAGCGGTCGATGGCGTCGAGACCATACACGATGTCGACGCTGACGCCGTCGCTCTCCAGGCGGCGAGTGATTTCAGTCGCAGCGGCGCGACACGCAGCGCACTGGCTCCGCCAGGCGTCAGCGATCGGTTCGACTGCCTCACCCGCGGCCCAGGCAGCCACCAAATCCTCGGCCGCATGCTGCTGCAGCAGAAACGGCGAGTGGCTGACGCGCCCCGGTTTGGCGCGCGCCCGCAGCTTCGGAGCAAGGCCTTCAGCCTGCACCCTCGCGGCGAGCAGACGGAAACCGTCCGCGAAGTCACTGCGCAGAGCGGTCCACAGATCGGGCCGGTCGGGCGGCCGCAGAAACTGGGCCAGCCGTGAGAAGAGTTCGGGTGGCAAGCGAGCGAACCGCTCTGCATGCCTTTTGCTGCGACACAGCCGGCCGAGCAGCCGCGCGAGATCGTGCTCGTCGGGAGGGTGCGGCAATATCCGCTGCATCAGGCGGTCGCTGAATTCAGCGATGAACCCGCGCCCGCTCGGGATCCCAACGGCGCCGAACAGGTTGACGCTCTCGCTTTCGGCCAGGATATGGGCCACCGCATCCTGAACTTGTGACTTTACTTCCGGCCGCGCTTCGAGAAAGTCGAGCAGCACGTGCCAACGACGCATCGCGCGCGTGGACAAGGTCCCGAGCTCGTCCAGCTCGCCCGAGCCGGGGCCGGAGCGCGCCCAGTCGATCAGGTCCACCAGCGCGGACAGCCGCGCGCCAAGATCACTGGCTCCGATGAGCTGTTCCAGGTACGCCGACGCGCTCGCGAGCTGCTCGCGTTGCTGCTCGACGCGCAGAAACGCGCGGTCAACAGTCGCAGCGGGCTGCTGTGTCGGTTCGTTCATAACTATGTGGCGAGAGCGATACACCACTCACGCGGCATGCGGCCTTTGCGCGAAGCGTACGACATCGGGGAAGAAGAGGCGAAAATCGGCGTCGAACGCCTCGTAGCCTGCGAGCAGCTCATCGCCCGAGTGCAGGATTGCGTTGCCGCGGGTCAGGCGTCCGCCCATTCGGTCGAGTGCCGCTGCCACTGCCTCAACGCTCCGGTAAGAGGCGAGCCAATCGCCGTCGGCCATGCGCGCTGCGACCTGCTGCAAGCGCTCCGGCAGCAATGCCCGGTGTTCGCGCAGCACCGTATACACGTATGCGGTGAACTGCTCGAGCGGAACGTCGCAATACTCTTGCCACAGGCGCGCCAGGAAATGATCGTAGAACATGTCCACCAGGATGCCCGCGAAACGGCGTCGAGCAGGGCTGACGCGGCGACGGCTGCAGCGCACGACGTCGTGAGCATCGGTGTAGCTGTCGATGCGCCGATGCAGCGTCAGGGCGCGCGTGAGCTCCACGTCGTAGCGCCCTTGCAGTGGTCCCTTGACGAAGTCGCCCATCAGGCCGCCCAGGATCGAGCGGTCCGAGCCGCGCGCGAGATACGCGTGGGCCAGGAAATTCACTGTACGAACGCTAATGAGCCCGAAACGCGCGACACGCGCTGTGTGGCTCTGAATCCGCAGTCAGCTTCACTCAACGCGTGGGTTCGGGGGGCGGTGCGGAAGTCGATGGCTGAGCGGGCGAATCGCCGCCGCGGTCCGGGCCGAGGAACTGTGCTGCTAGGATGCAGAAGTACTTGGCCTGGTCGGAGAACTCTCCCATCGTCGTGACCGACTGCCCGGTTTTCAGGCTGACGTACAGGTCCTTCGCGCCAAGATAGGCGGAGCGCGACGCCGGGCAGCCGCGGGCAGAGCCCTCCAGCCATCCCACCGTGACCTGCAGCACGCTCGCGGGGGAGCGGTTCACGATGTCCAGCTCGCGCATCGCCGGCGCGGTGCTTGGGTAGGGTGTGCGCACCGCGGTCAGCTCGATCTGCTGCAGCATCTGGTCGCGCCCCGCATCGGACTGAACTGGCGCGCCCTGGCTCGCCATGTCCGGAGGCGGTGGCGTCTGACCTGGCTCCGCCTGCTGCGGCACGGCGCGTGCGGCTTGCGGTCGAGCTGTGGGCGCAGCACCTGATGGAGTGCACTCGATCCTGACCGAAGCCTGCTTCGCGACGTCGGCCACATCCGCCACAGCCAGCTGCGCGTCCGTCACGGCGACGTCGTACGGGATCTTGTGCGCCTGCAGGAATGTCTCCAGCACGTCGGCCTTGATCGCGAAGTTCACGTTCTGCGGCACGTCGCCGGTGCGTTTGGCGATCGCGAGCGCGTCCAACTTCGCGGTGATCACACCGATCAGGTTACCGCCGCCATCGAGGAGAGGTCCGCCGCTGTTCCCGGGTTGCACGGGAGCCGTGATCTGAAGATACCGCGGGTCATCTTGCAAGCCCGCAAGCGCGCTCACGTTGCCCGTGGTGAGGTTGCCGCCCTGCGACAGGGCGCCGGTCAACGGGAAGCCGAAGGCGATGACGCTCTCACCCAATCGCAGCGCCGGCTGGCTGCGCATCGCCAGCGTCTTCGAGATGCTGATCGAACTCTGCAACACCGCCAGATCCGCTTCCGTGTCCATAGCAAGGACCCGGGCGGAGGACTGCTGCACTCCGGACAGAACCCGCAGCGATTTACAAGCGTTGACCACGTGCGCGTTGGTGACGATATGGGTCGCGCGCGATATGGCGAAACCCGACCCGGTGCGCAGAGTGGTCGTGCTCTGCGCATGAGCCGGCGTTTGATGGACCAGCGACAAGGCCAACGCGGCGAGCGTCAGCCGGTGTCCCCAACGCACCTGCCTCATACGCATACCCTACCAGAAAAGGAGCGGCGAAGCCGGCAAAGAAAACCGGTTAAATCCACATCCTCCAAAAAAAACCGGGGACCTCAGTCCCCGGTGGCAAGTCAACAGCGGTGGTTCTTAGACGGGTTTGGCGATGTAGCCGTAGAACGCGTTGTTGCGGGCGATCTGCTCCTTCTCATACTCGCCCTTGATGCGCGCGATCTTGTCGCGGCCGAGCTGATCGTACTCCGCCTGCACCTTGTAGTTGTACAGACGCGCCGAGTTGGTGCCGAAGATCTTTTTCTTGACGTCGCTGTCCGGGCCGCCCAGCTTGATCTTCCAGCCCATCTTTTTCATGATGTCGTCTGGAATCTCGAGGCGGCGCATGGCTTCGATCTGCCACTGCGGTGAGCCGTACCACACCGAGTCGGAGCCCCACACCACGTTGTCCGGTCCCATCTCGTTGACGAACATCCCGACCAGGCAGCCGGCGAATCGCGGGTTGGCGACCGCGCACGTCGCGAACGTGGTGCCGAGCTCGGCGTAGACGTTCTTGACGCCGTACTTCTTCGGCATGCGGGCCAGGTCGGACGCCCAGCGGATCTCGCCGGTCTTTTCGAACAAGGCCAGTTCGGTTGCCGGATCCTCGAGGAACGGACGCAGCGCGCCGTGGTACATGACGAAGTTGAGCCCCGGCCAATCCTTCGCCGCCTTGGGCAGGTCGTCCACGGTGGCGTATTGCCACACACCGGCCCAGGAAGTCTCGTAATCGAGCGGCAGCAGGCCCTTGTGAATGCACACGTTATGGCTGCTCGACTTCATGAACTTCTCGTACACCGGGTACATCAGCTTCTCGTCATCCAGCCGCCACATCGTCTTCTTGGTGGAAGGCGACAGCGGGTCGCCCACCGTATAGCCCTTCCAGCCGTCCGGCTTGATGTCGGCGATGCCGCGATCCACTTCTTCGACCCAGCCGTCCTGCACCGGCGTGAACACGAAGTGCGAGAACAGGCGACGGCTGCCGGCGACCTTGTTGATAGCAGAGCGCGCTTCGTTAATCTGATCGTTGGACAACAGCCACCAGCTCGGATCGTCGAACGGCGCGCCCGACAGCAACGCAACCTTGGTGTCGCTGTCGAGGAAGATCTCCTTCAGATAGTTTTCGAACTTGTAGCGCTGCAACGTGAGCGGAACCTTGTCCAGCATGTGCGGGTTCCAGTGCTCGGATGCATACTTGCCCAAACCCAGCAGGCCTTCCTTGTCGAAATCGTCGCGCACGAAGTGCGTCTGATCGTCGAAGATGAACTGGTTCGACAGTCTCTTCGCGCGCTCATCCGCCATGTCACGGTCCGCGGCTTCGGCTTCGCTCACGTCCCACACCGGGCCGAATACCTTGTTCATGGCCAGGAACGCAGCTGCCATCCCCGAAGCCGTCTTCAGGAACGAGCGGCGGTCCATGCCGTGATGCTTGGCGTACTTGTCCGCGTACTCCTTGATCAAGCCTTCGACCTGCTTCTGCTTCTCGGTCTGGGGCAGCGGATTGTATTCGCCGTTAGAGACGATCTGTGTGGGGATCGGTGACTCAAATACCTTGTCCGCAGGGGAAACCTGCGATGCTTCTTTTTCGCTAAACCACCCTGTTGGCTTATGCCTCATGTCTCAACTCCCCCGTTGGTTCTGGATCCAAAACCCTCATGAGATTGATGGGTGCCCGCGCTCCTACATCCCAAGCCGCCAAGCTCCCACCTTCTAGGATTAGCATTCAACGGCCAAGAGTCAAGGGAAAGATGCGACAAACCGAGACTGCGAGTATCGAATCCAGCGGAGCGGGACAAATTCCCTTGATGTCTACGCCAGCCTCGCTTCGGTCGCGCTGCTCCGCAGCAACCCCTGCCGGCCCTCCCAGCGCCCACGTCGGGCCGGCACTGCCGGCGGCTGACGCGGCGCAGCGCGGGGTGCCGCTTACACAGGTGCTAGGATGAGTGGCGCCGAACCCGGGCACTCCCATCCCTACGATGCCCTCACACCGGAGCTGATCCTGGACGC
>DASPUW010000282.1:0-3029 GCA_035622675.1 Burkholderiales bacterium
CAGCAGCTGTTCGGAAAAGTGATCCTCGACCCGGAGAGCCTGCGCATGCTGCTGTTCGGTCTGGCTCTGATCCTGGTGATGCTGCTGCGGCCCGCCGGGCTGTGGCCTTCGCCTACGCGCCGCCGCGAGCTCACCTCGGCAGGCGCGCCCGGCGCAGTTTGACGCGTCCACCGCATGCCGCTGCTGGAAGCGCGCAAAATCAGCAAGTCGTTCGGCGGCCTCCAGGCCCTGAACGCTGTATCGCTCGGCATCGAGCCCGGCGAGATCTTCGGGTTGATCGGACCAAACGGCGCGGGCAAGACGACGCTCTTCAACGTGCTCACCGGCCTGTACAAGCCGGACGCAGGCGCGGTGTTGTTCAACAGCATCGACGTGACCGGAAAGAAGGCGAACCGCGTGGTCGAGGCGGGGATGGCTCGCACGTTTCAGAACATCCGGCTGTTCGCCAACATGACTGCAGTCGAGAACGTGATGGTGGGACGGCATCTGCGCGGTCGCGCTGGCCCTCTGGGTGCCGTTCTGCGCGATCGAGCAACGCTTGCAGAAGAGGCGGCGATCCAGAAGCGCTCGCACGAGCTGCTGGACTATGTCGGCGTCGTGCGCCATGCGCACGCGCTGGCGAAGAATCTCGCCTACGGCGACCAGCGCCGCCTCGAGATTGCGCGCGCGCTCGCCACCGATCCCAAGCTGCTCGCGCTCGACGAGCCGGCGGCGGGGATGAACGCCACCGAAACGCGCGCGCTGCGCGGGTTGCTCGAGCGCATCCGTGGCGACGGAATCACTATTCTGCTGATCGAGCACGACGTCAGACTCGTGATGGGGCTGTGCGACCGTGTCGCGGTGCTGGACTATGGCAAGAAAATCGCCGAGGGCGCGCCGAGCGCGGTGCAGCGCGATCCTGCAGTCATCGAAGCCTATCTAGGCGGAGCGCTGCCGTGAGCCTGCTCGAGCTCAAGGGGCTGAAGATCTCCTATGGTGGCATCAATGCCGTGAAGGGCATCGACCTCACCGTGCGGGAGGGTGAGATGGTCGCCTTGATCGGCGCGAACGGCGCCGGTAAGACGACAACGCTCAAGGCCATCTGCGGTCTGCTGGCTCCGGTGGCCGGGCGCGTCCACTACCGCGGCGAGGATGTGACGCGCGCACCCTCTTACGCGCTGGTCGAGCGCGGCCTGGCCCTGGTGCCGGAGGGGCGTCAGGTGTTCGGCCGTTTGACCACCGAAGAAAATCTTGAAATGGGTGCCTACGCGCGGCGGGATCAAGGCATCAACGCCGACCTGCAGCGCATCTACCGGCTGTTCCCGCGCTTGCACGAACGGCGCCGTCAGACTGCGGGCACGCTGTCGGGAGGCGAGCAGCAGATGCTCGCGATCGGCCGTGCGCTGATGAGCGCACCCCGGCTGCTGCTTCTGGACGAGCCGAGCATGGGCCTCGCGCCGCTCATGGTGCAGCGTATTTTCGAGACCATCCGGAAAGTGGCTGCGGAGGGCGTCACCGTGTTGCTGGTGGAGCAGAATGCCAAGCTGGCGCTGGAGGTGAGCAGCCGTGGCTACGTGATGGAAAGCGGGTTGATCACTCTTGCCGCCGCGTCCGGTACCCTGCTCGACGACCCGCAGGTGCGGCAGGCCTACCTGGGCGAGTAGCGGTCCAGGTGGTACCAAAAGGATGGCTTCATAAGGTGGACGAGTGGACCGATGGCCTCGCTTTGTCAGCGCCGGTGAGGCGCTGACCGACTTCATCCGCACGGGACCGGACCGCTGGCTGTCGCGTGCTGGCGGGGCCGATTGGAACGTGGCGCGCGTCGTTGCGACCCTCGGCCTTCCCAGCGCCTTTGCCGGAAGCGTGAGCCTCGACCGCTTCGGCGACGAGCTGACAGCGCTCAGCGATGCGGCCGGGTTGGATCTGCGTTTCACTCAGCGCTCCGCGAAGCCGCCGCTGCTCGCCATCGTGCACGAGGCGTCGCCGCCGCGGTATTTTTTCATCGGGGAGGACAGCGCCGACCTCGCGTTCGATCCCGGGCTATTGCCCGGCGGCTGGATCGATGGCGTCGAATGGGTCCACTTCGGCAGCATCAGTCTGACGCGGGAGCCGCTGCGCAGCCGGCTGCTGCGCATGCTCAACGACGTGAAGGCCGCAGGCAAGCGCGTGAGCTACGATCCCAACTTCCGCAATGTGATGAATGAAGCGTATGACGAGACGCTCCGTCACCTCGCGCAGCAGGCAGACGTCATCAAAGTGTCGGACGAAGATCTGGTCGGCCTGTTTCGCACAGCGGATCCGGGACGGGGGCTGGCAAGCCTGCGTGCCATCAATCCGACCGTGCCGATTCTGCTCACGCGTGGCGCCGATGGCGCCGAGCTGCACCTCCCCGACAGCAGGTTGGCACAGCAACCCCCGGTGATCGAGGTGGTGGACACGGTCGGCGCCGGCGATGCGAGCATCGGCGGATTTCTGTATAGCCTGATGAGCGCCCCCGGTTCAGGATGGGCGGAGCATTTGCGCTTCTCGGTGGCCACCAGCGCGGCCGCGTGCCTGCAGGCGGGTGCAGCTCCGCCGCCGCTCGCGCTGGTCGAGCGCGTGCTGGCGACTATGGAGCCAGCGCGACGATGAGCACCGGCGGCGAGTCCCTTCCGGACTTTCGCAGCCGCGCATTCCTGCTCGAACACGTCGAGCGCACGATGGCCTTCTATCACCCGCGCGCCATCGATCCGCGCGGCGGCTTCTATCACTTCTTCAAGGACGATGGAACGGTCTACGATGCGCGCACCCGCCATCTGGTCAGCAGTACGCGCTTCGTATTCAACTACGCGATGGCGTACCGCCACTTCCGCCGGCCGGACTATCTCGATGCGGTGAATCACGGCGTGACCTACCTGCGCGAGACTCACCGCGATCCGCGCACCGGCGGCTACGCGTGGCTGCTGAGCGATGGGGCGGTGGTCGACGGCACGAATCATTGCTACGGGCTCGCCTTCGTGCTGCTCGCCTACGCACACGCCCTTCAGGCGGGCGTGAGCGAAACCCGCGAG
>DASPUW010000283.1:0-5519 GCA_035622675.1 Burkholderiales bacterium
CGATGTGAATGGCGTCGGCGGCCAGCACCGAGGGCGGCCGCGGGATGTTCAACAGGAGCTTGCAGGCGCGCGACCACGCGGTGGACAGCAGCGCCCCTGGCACCACCGCCCACAGCAGGTCCGGCCGCCGGCGCGCCAATATCAGGCACAAGGCGAGCGCTACGGTGCCGTCTCCCACCATTGTCAGGCTGGCCCAAAGCGCGTCGCTGGTCTGCGGCCCGAGCCGGTTGAACCAGAGAAATGTCGGCTCGTTCGCGGCGGTCGCAATCAGCGCAGCACCCACGAGCAGCGCGAGCACGGGTACGAGCCACACGCGCGGGCTGCGCCAGGAGCGGTCCACGGTGGTCGCGGTCATCCGTTCATCCGCACCAGCACGATGCCGTTCTTTTCGTAGACCACCTCGTAGCGATTGTTCGGCAGCTCGGCCAGGCGTTGCGCCTTGGTGAGGACGATGTCGCCAGGCTGCGGGTCGCGAGTCGGCGTGGGGCGTCCGTAGTAGACGCTGAAGCTGGGCGCGTTCAACCGCCACATGATGACCTCATAGCGGTTCGCGCGCGCGAGAAGAGCAGCCTGCTTGATCGGCTCCTGCTGGATGCCCGCTGCAACCGGGACGATGAAAGCCGACAGGCCGACGACGCCGACGATACCGCTCGCCACGAGTTTGCGCGAGAGATCGAGCTGGTGCTCCAGCATGAAATACAGGGTGAGCGCCGCGCCGATCGCGGCGAATACGAAATAGCCCACCCCGAAGTACTGGTGGGCGCCGGCCAGGGCATCCCGGTAGTACGAGTCGTCCACCCATGGCAGCGCTCGCTCAAGCAGCAACGGTAGGCTGAGGACGAACAGATAGAACGCGGCCGCAGGCAGCAAGGCCCAGAAGCGCGACCGCTCCTCCGGCGCGTACACAGCCATCAGGATGAACAGCCCGCTCATGCCATACAGCACGTAATGCGGCAGCTTGGTTCCGGACAGCGAGAAAAACACGAACACGAAACCGAACCACAGCCAGCAATAACACTGCAGGTCCTCGCGCCAGGCTTCTCGCACGCGGCGGAGCGCACGGATGAAAAGCGCGGTGAACGGTAGCGTCCAGAGCAGAACCACCGGGACGTAGTAAACGAGGCTGCCGGCATGCCCCTGCAGGGGGCCGCCGAAGCGGCTGACATTGTGCTTGAGGAAGAAGCCCTGCACGAACGCCCAACCCTCGCGATGGATGATGAACGCATACCATGGGAGGGCGAGCACCGCGAACAGCAGCAGGCCGCGCCAGTCGAAGACCGCCCGCGCCCAGGTCTTCAGGTCGCGCCGCAGCCAGCAGAAGGCGAGCGTGACGGCGAGCGGGATCAGAATCGCCACCGGACCCTTGGCCAGAAAGCCTAGACCGATAGCGGCAAACGTCGCGTACAGCCACGCCCGTCGGCCGGTTTCCAGGTGCAGCCACGCGGCATACATGGAAGCGGCGATCAGCAGGTTGAGCAGCGCATCGGCCGTCGCCGCCCGCCCGATGATGTATACGCCGAGCGAAGTCGCCATGATGCCGACGGCCAGCAGTGCAACGTTCGAACCGAAGCGGCGCCGCGCAAACCAGAACGTGAGCAGCGCCCACAGCGACGCACACAGAGCGGAGGGTAAGCGAAAGGCGAACTCGCTCGTACCGAACAGACCAACGCTGGCCGCCTGCAGCCAGTAGACCAGTATCGGCTTGTCATAGCGTGGCTGACCGTTGAGGTAAGTGGACAGAAAATCGCCGCGTTCGAACATCTCGAGCGTAGCTTGGCTGAAAGCACCCTCGTCCACGTCGAACAGCGGGGTGCGCCCGAGAGCAAAGAAAAAGCTGAACAGGACGGCGACGATGGCCAGCCCCGCAAGCGGTCTGGAGGGTGGGGCGAACTGACGCGGGTCGCTGGGCATGAACTCGGGTCCCGCGCACCGCCGCGGGAAATCGCCGCAGCCGTGCGCGGTCGCGGCGTATTCTACCCGCCCCGCTCAGGCTTCTCACGCGCCGGGCAGGCGGCCGCCCTCCGTGCTAGCCTGAGCTGCGAGGCCAGCGTGGTCTGGACCTGCTACACCGGGGAGGCGCAAGTGGCGAGAGCGGCGGAGCTGTTCGTCAAGTGCCTGGAGAACGAGGGCGTCGAGGTCATGTTCGGCGTGCCGGGCGAAGAGAACATCGACGTGATGGACGCACTGCTCGACAGCCGCATCCGCTTCATCACCACCCGCCACGAGCAGGGTGCCGCGTTCATGGCGGACGTTTACGGCCGGCTGACCGGCAAGGCCGGCGTGTGCATCTCGACTCTGGGGCCGGGGGCGACCAATCTCATCACCGGTGTCGCCGACGCCAATATGGATCGCGCGCCCGTAGTGGCCATCGCCGGGCAGGGGTCGACTACGCGCATGCACAAGGAGAGCCACCAGATCCTGGATCTGGTGAACCTGTTCCAGCCGATCACCAAGTACAGCAGCCAGATCCGCGAGCCGGACATCGTATCCGAAGTGGTGCGCAAGGCATTCAAAGTCGCCCAGACCGAAAAGCCGGGCGCGTGTTTCATCGACTTTCCCGAGAACATCGCCGAGAGCGAGGTGGGCAGCCGCAAGCCGATCGAGGTCCAGGCCGCGTATACATCGGCTCCGCCCGAGTTCAAGATCGCGGAGGCCGCGCGCATCATCTCCGACGCGCACTGCCCCGTGATCCTCGCCGGCAACGGTGTGATCCGCCAGCACGCCTGCGACTCGCTATTGAGCTTCGCCGAGGTGCTGCGTATCCCCGTGGCCACCACCTTCATGGCCAAAGGCGCGATCCCGTTCTCGAGCGAGCAGTCGCTCGGCACCATCGGGCTGAAGTCGCGCGATCTGGTCTCGTTCGCTTTCGAGCGCGCCGACGTCGTGATCTGCATCGGCTACGACATGGTGGAGTATCACCCCGAGCAATGGAACCCGAACGGCGACAAGATCATCGTTCACATCGACGCCTTGCCCGCCGAAGTGGACGAGCGCTACATCGTCGCCACGGGTGTGCTGGGCGACATCGGTGAGGCGCTGCGCGGCATCGCCTTCGCTGCCGGACCGAAGCACCACGCGCCGCTGAAGACGCTGCGCCGCGCGATCGTCGAGGAGTGGACGCGCTACGCGCGCGACGAGGGTTTCCCGGTGAAACCGCAGAAGATCGTGTGCGACCTGCGCGAAGCGCTCGCCGACGACGACATCGTGATCTGCGACGTGGGCGCCCACAAAATGTGGATGGGCCGCATGTACCGCTGCGAGCGGCCCAACACCTGCATCATCTCCAACGGCTTTGCCTCCATGGGCATCGCCGTGCCTGGCGCGCTCGCCGCCAAGCTCACCTTCCCCGAGCGCAAGGTCGTGGCGGTGACCGGGGACGCGGGATTCCTGATGAACTCGCAGGAGATCGAGACGGCGGTGCGCAGCGGTGCCCCGTTCGTAGTGCTGATCTGGAACGATTCGGAGTACGGGCTCATTACCTGGCATCAGCTGCGCCAGTTCGGCCGCCCGAGCCACGTCGCGTTCGCCAATCCGGACTTCGTGAAGTACGCGGAGAGCTTCGGCGCACGCGGCTACCGCGTGGAAAAGGCCAGCGATCTCGTCGGCACGCTGAAGACCGCGCTGGCCGACGATCGCATCGCGATCATCGACTGCCCGGTGGACTACTCGGAAAACATGAAGCTTACGGCGTGGCAGCGCGAGCTGAAGAGTCCTCTGTAGCCGCCAACCACTCTCAAAGCACCACAGCGCGACCCTCTCGCCAGGACTGGGTGGCGGCTTCGGCCAATTCCAGCGCCTTGACGCCGTCCTCGAGCGTGGTGCGTACCGGTTTGCCCTGCGTCAGCGCGTCGAAGAAGTGAGCGATCTCGAACGCATACGCGGCGCGGTAACGCTCCAGGAAGAAATGCTCCGGCTTGTCGTGACACACGCCGGCGTCCGTCTGCGACACCACCTGCGTGGGCGCATGGTTGTGGGCTTGGAGCAGGCCCTTGCTGCCCAGCACCTCGAAGCGCTGGTCGTACCCGTATGCGGCCCGGCGGCTGGTGTTGATCTGGCACAGGCGTCCGCGGCGGGTGCGGATGCTGACCGCGGTCGAGTCGACGTCGCCTGCGGAGCCGATGGCCGCATCCACCAGGCAGCTGCCGCTGGCGAACACGCTCTGCGCCTCATCCTCCAGGATCCAGCGGAACACGTCGAAGTCGTGAATCAGCATGTCCTTGAAGATCCCACCCGACACTCTGATGTAGCTGACCGGAGGCGGGCCGGGATCGCGGCTGGTGACAATCAGCATCTCCGGTGCGCCGATCTCGCCAGCATCGAGACGCTGCTTCAAGGCGGAGAAGGTGGGATCGAAGCGCCGCTGAAAGCCGATCATGCAGAGCACCCGGGCACGGGCAACTGCATCGACGCACCCACGCGCCCGATCGAGCGCCAGGTCCACCGGCTTCTCGCAGAAGATCGCCTTGCCAGCAGCAGCGGCTCGCATGATGAGGTCCGCGTGCGTGTCAGTACTGGAAGCGATAACGACGGCCGACACCGCAGGGTCCTTGAGCGCGCTGTCCACGTCTGAAGCCTTGGCTGCATAACGCTGCGCCAGTTCCGCCGCCGCCGGTGCACTGACGTCGACCACGTATTTCAACTTCACGCCCGGCTGCGCCGCGAGATTGCCGCCGTGAATCTTGCCAATGCGCCCCGCGCCCAACAAAGCGACTTCGATCATGCTGCCTCCTCAACGACTGCGGCTGCCTGGCGGTCGAGTGACCCCCGGGCAGCCGCAGAATGATGCAACAGCGCGCTTAAAGATCTACTTCGCGATGCAGGTTGCCGCTGTCGCCGGCGTGCAGACGTCGAGACCAGTGTAGATCGGATCGGACACCTGCTTGCCGTTCACGATGTCCTGCAGAATGAACATCGATTTGTAGCCCATGTCGAACGGCCGCTGCCCGACCTGGCCGCTGCTGTAGCCAGCCTTCATAAGATCCATCTGCACCGGAAGCGTGTCGGCCACCACCAGGATGGTCTTGCCGCTCTTGATGCGGTCCATGTTCTTCTCGACCACCTGCTTGTACGCATTCGGCACGAACTGCGGGAATCCGCCGGTCGGAACAAACGCAGTCAAGTTCGGATACTTGGCCAGGATCTCACCCATTTGCTTCACCGACAGCGGGAAGTCGTCGTTGGTGTACAGCGGGCACCCTTCGACTTCAGTCCAGCCATTTGCGTTGGTGAGCCGGTCGCCCGGTGGCTCCTTCGACTTCTTGCCCGAGATGGTGTCGCGGATGCCCTGCATGCGCTCGTTGTGGTTGGCCGCAGCCGGACCGCCCGACTGGATACAGATCGTGCCGCCCTTGGGCTTCAGGTTCATCACGATCTTGGCAAGGTTGACGCCGATGTCATAGTTGTGGGTGCCGATGTAGGTCTTGCGCAGCCCCTTGTCAGCAGGAAGCAGATCGGAATCCCACGTCGTCACCGGGATGTTCGCCGCCTTCGCGCGCTCCAGCACCTTGGCCATGGCCGGC